>JADIMD010000083.1 GCA_017695015.1 Candidatus Cryptobacteroides faecigallinarum
ATTCTGATGCGCCAAAAGGCTGCAAAAGGTGGAATCCGAAAAACCTGAAACGAGTAGGAATAATGAAAATTCTATACCGCCATGGCACAGAATGAAGTTCTTTTCGCTGAACTCGAAGTACGTCTCGATGCGAGTGAAGCACAAGCAGAGTGGTGCGATCGCTGTAGCGAGGGTCACCCGGCACCGCTTGATTAATTATTAACAGGTTTTCGCCATGTCAACATTTAGGAACATATACGTGACATTCAAGGTGACGTTGAAGTGCAATCTGGCATGTCAATACTGCTATGGACGTGATAACCATGCCCAAGGTGCAGAAATGACAGATGAAGAAATCCGACGTGGACTGCAGTTTGTCCGCAAATATTCCATTATTGTAGGCGCAAGACACGTTACAATCTGTTGGCATGGTGGAGAACCTTTATTGTTGGCAAAAAAATTACCTGGGATTATACAGTATGCAAATGAACTATTTGCGGAGGATGGTATACATGTATCTCATGGTACACAGACCAATGCTACATTGCTGACTCCTGATACATATGATTTGATAAGGACTTGTTTTGATGGTTTCATAGGTGTCAGTGTAGATTTGTTCAGTAAATATAGGACATATGCCAACGGAAAAGACTCTACAGAGGTTGCCGTGAGAAATATCGATAAGGCTTTGTCTGCGGGAATCAAGTGTGGGGCAATCAATCTTATTACAAAAGATAATCTATATAGAATAGACGACATTTATGACTTTTATAAAGAAAGAAAAATGAATGTACGTCTTTCCCGTGTTTTCCCGATCAATCATGAAGAAACTTTTTCATCTCCCATGTATGTGAGCGATGAAGAGTATGCGGAAGCAATGATTCGCTTTTTCGACAGATGGTCCAGTGATCCACAACCGGCTGATAATACAGATATTGTAAAACTTATTGCAGATTTGCTGTTAGGCGAACCTTCCCTATGTCTCCGCGAAGACAATTGTCACAAGCGATATATGGCGTTTAGTCCAGGTGGAGAGATATTTTCATGCGCAGAGTTCGATGTCCCTGAATCTGTTATCGGGAATTTCCTTGAACAGACCCCTGAAGAATTTTTGAGATCCGATGCGCGGGAAAAGATTGCATCTTTGGCTCCAGTACCGGAAGAATGTCATTACTGTAGATTTGAACCGACTTGTCACGGCGGTTGTTTTAGGGAGCGTTTTATGCTTGGATATCCATATAGATGTAAAAGTAACATCATATATTGGAATCATGTCGTTGAATGGATTGAATCTAAAGGTGGATTTCTTTACATGTTGAAAGGAAAATCCGTTGAGGAAAAAAAGAAACTTATCAGTAGAATGTTAAACAGAAGTGAATGAAACGCATTCTATTCATAATTCCATGGTCTGGATATTATATTGGTAAAAGGGACTGTAGCTTTGAAACCGAGCCAGAAAGGGCCCCTGAAGGAATTGTCGGGCTGGCAACATATCTTAAGGCACACAACGTACCGGTAAGAATTGCCGATATGCAGCAGATGCTGAGATGTAACAATGGTGACGACAATAAGACCTTGGATGAATTGTGGTCTTTATGTCTGTCATTTGAACCTGACGTAATCGGTTTTTCGTTCTTCACTGCACGGTTCAAGTATGCGCATGACATATTCAATGATCTGGTGTCTAGATTTAAAACCGAAGACCGGAAATTGCCTCTGATGATAGCTGGAGGCGTGCATCCGACATTGCTGCCACAAAATACTCTTTCTTATATTCCATTGGATGCTGTAATTATAGGTGAAGGAGAACTTCCGCTTTTGCGTCTGGCGCAAAACGAAAAGATGGAGAATATCAGAGGTTTTTTCTTGCCCGGCAGTAAAAATGTGGAAAAGGCCGATGTTATTGCCAATCTGGATGAAATTCCATTTCCGGATTGGAATCTTATAAATAAAGAATTTTATACACAGCCCTCCTATCAGATTTCAAATGCTGTAACACATAAGGTAATGCCCATAACCTTTGGAAGGGGGTGTATGTATCGTTGCAATTTCTGTGCTCATAACTGTTTCTTATATGCACGATGCCACTCTGCTGACTATTTTATTAAGAAGATGGACTGGGTCTCTCAGCAATGCGGAGTCAATATTTTTATTATTCAAGACAGCTCTATAGGTAATTTTCGCCGCGTTTGGGAGGATGTATGCCGCAAGTTGATAGATATGGGTTCCCCTTATAAGTGGTGGGCAAATCTGAGGGTTAACCAGGTGGATGAGGATTTCTTAAGATTACTTAAGGAAGCCGGATGTATCAAATTATTTTTTGGATTTGAATCCGGAAGTCAGCGGATACTTGATAAAATGAACAAACGTATTACGGTGGCTCAGTGCCGTAAGGCCGCTTCCTTGTGCCATGAAATGGGAATTCCATTCTATACCAGCTATATAGTAAATTATTTCGGAGAAACGGAAGAAGATTTGAGATTGACTGAACAGCTTATATTGGAGACGAAGCCGACCTCACTTGCAATCAATAGATTCTCTCCCGTTCCCGGTTCTGTTGACTATGATAATAATGCTTTGCTTATAGAACCGCATATCAATAGTATAGATGATTGGACTACATTGGGAATGTTGAATCTTCCCGTCTTGTTCAGCGATATGCCTCAAGATAGGTTTGACTATTGGTACAATCATTTGCGGTCTTTAAAAAAATATATCAACACTCATGAAAATCCTGTTGGAAAATCATAGGGATCAGTCGGATCAGTTTGATGATGTCAATCAGTTAAAATGGTCCGTCTGGAATGATAAAATTGACATAAGTGAAAATAGGGTAGTTATTTTTAACACTATCTTCCGTAACGCGGTTCTTCTGGATGTGGCAGAAATCAAGGCTCCTTCAGAAATGGACGTGTCTGTCAGCAATACATTGTTCCGGCTTGGAATTTTGGTCCCATCGAATAAAGACGAGAAAGCAGATTGGGAAAAACAGTATGATAAAGCTAAAAAAGACTTGTCATATCTGGACTTGACAATACTTTTGACTGAAGATTGTCAAATGAGATGCGTTTATTGTTTTGAAGGGACGAAGAAAAAAAACAAAATTACCACTTCAACATTGAATGATATATTAAGTTTTCTGGAGGACCGTAGTCAAGAATGCAGGATATTGAGGGTAACATGGTTCGGGGGAGAACCGTTACTTGCTTATGACAAATTGAAAGAGATGTCTGTCGCTTTTATAATGTTCTGTAGAAAACATGAGATCAAATATAGGGCAGATATAACAACAAATGGTTTTGCGTTGAGCAAAAAGCGCTGTAATGAGTTGATAAATTGTCTCGAAGTCAGAAGATATATCATAACTGTTGACGGACCGGAAAATATACATGAGCAGAGACGGCCCTTGGCTTCAATGAAGCCGTCTTTCAATGTCATTTGGCGCAATATAGAGATGCTGGTAGACATGGGAGCATCGGTTACAATGCGCATGACTATAGATAAGGGAAATGTAGAGTATATTCCGGCATTGCTGGATAAGATAGCTGACAGCAGGTTAAATGGACATATCGGGTTGGCGTTCTGCCGGACTATTGATTATAACTACACTCCGGGTAATATTTCAGAGTTACTCTATTCCGATAAAGAGTTTGCTGATGTTGAATGGCAGCTCATCCAGTATGCCCATAAGTTGGGTTTATGGAGGTATGATTTTCCTTATGCTGCTCCTCAAGGCGGTTGTCTACGTAAAGGAGATATTGTAATAGGAACTAACGGAGAAATCTATAAGTGCCTTGATACAGTAGGAAATACGCAATGGATAACAGGATATATCGGAGAAAATGATTGGGATGAAAATCATCGGCCTGCGTGGTATGATGTCTGGCGAGGATGGAGTCCATTGAATGCAGATACTTGCAGCAATTGTGTGCTGGTTCCTCTCTGTAACGGCGGCTGTCCTCATAATGCATTGTTTGCAGATAAAAGACATGGAACCTTCTGTTCCTGTCCTGACTGGAAGGCTAATTATCGGAGACAAATTAAATCACTAGTTGCTGAAATATATGATCGCAAAACCTTATAAAGCCGATACTCCGGCTGGAACCATCCGTCGAATCAAGGATATTATTGTAAAATACGAACTTCCGGTTCATGTGGCGCCTCTAGGGGATGGCCAGATGTTCTGTTCCTGTAGAGTCTATTTGTCACATGATGAAAATACTTCAATAGGAACCAACGGCAAAGGTATGAACAAGGAATATGCACTTGCAAGCGGTTATGCAGAGTTCATGGAGCGTTTTCAGAATAGGGTTATAGTATATCCAAATCCAGCCAATATAGGTGAGACATGCCGTTTTTATCCAGATGAAACTCCATACAGATGGAATCGGGATGAGGCTCTTGAGAATATTAGGAAATTTGTCCCGCGAGTCTTGCCTCCAGAAGGATTAAAAGCAGAGACAGTAGAGGGCGTTTCAATTCCATTCTATCATGTCAATTCCAGAAAGGTCGAGAATGTGCCATATTCTCTTATACGTTGGGTAAATGGGTCTAATGGTATGTGCGCAGGAAATATAAGAGAAGAAGCACTGATACAAGGGTTCTGTGAAATATTTGAACGATATAGCATTCAAGAGATGTACCGCCGGGAAATAGTTCCTCCGGATGTCCCTCTTTGTGTATTTGATGGTACTGAAATCATGAATCGGCTTAATGAGCTGCGCGATACATATGGAATGGAATATCATATCAAAGATTATTCTTTGGGTGAGGGCTTTCCTGTGATAGGACTACTTTTATTCAATCCGGATAAAACAAAGTATATTTTACATCTTGGAGCAGATCTTGATCCTAGAATTGCCTTGGAACGTTGTTATACGGAAATCTTTCAGGGATATACTGCCGAAACACTCACTTTCGAAAACGATGTCAATGCTTGTGAGCGATTCGACATGTTCAATGAGTTCAAACGAAGTCTGATGTATGGGCGAGGCAGACAACACGAAAGTTTTTTTACAAAGGCCCCCTCATATATATATAAAGGACATACGACAATTCCGATAGGACGTAATTTCAGGGAAGATCTCCATAACATTTGCCAATGGGTCATGGCCAAAGGCTATGACATCTATATAAGAGACAACTCTTTTCTTGGCTTCCCGACTTTGCATATTGTCGTACCTGGACTTTCGGAAATGGACCATGCCTATTGTAGACTGAACAGACGTATATCCAATATGCAGCTGACTGAAAATAGAGTCAATCCGCTATATAGATTTGCTACGCTTGATGAGCAGGAATGCATTGATACGATTCGATATATCAGTCAACTGGATAAAGAAGCCATAGATCTGTTTCCTCGCAATACCAATCCGAAGAATACAGTAAATAGGCATCTCTTGCTTATGCTTCTTCATTTCAGACTTGGACATAAACAGGAAGTAATCAATTGTCTGGAAGAATATGCCGGATGGTGTCGCTCACAAGGACGTCCGGTCCGTCCATATTACGAGAAGATGCTGGACATTCTGTACGATAGACAAGTTTCCGATACCCAGTCGCTTGATTATAGGATAGCCTGTGCTTTTCTTGCTCATCCTGAAAGGGCGTTGAGTGCCATAGATAGTCCTACATGCTTCAATTGCAGCAAATGTCCGTTGTCGGATGGATGCCGGTATCCACTGTTGCAGGAAATAGAGACTATCAGCCAGAAGGCAATGAAAGACAGTATACCTTGCCAGGATTCATTAAATGAAATATTCAGCATGTCATGATTGATTTTAGATTTCGTCTGAACCGGCATACTTTTGTACGGATGTATCCGGAATATATTTATTTTGAAAATCAGGTCAGTCATATTCAGGTAATGCTTCCCGCAAGTGAGTTTGCCTGGTTGTCTGTTGTCTTGGACGGGGCCTCATATGGCTTTGAGCAGATATACGGCGGAACTCCTGATAAGCAGGAAGCAGAAAAGACATTACGTCAATTGCATGAAGCATGGGTTATTGATATTGAAACCGAAGATGGACCGGTATTGTCGGACCGGAATTTTTCTTATAGGCATAAGCATGAGGTTGAACGTAGATTCGCAGATTTTCCCTTAGTCGGTATAGCATCTCCAACAGACAGACCTTATTTGCAAAATCTGCAGATAGAGTTGACAGATGCCTGCAATGAACGTTGTATCCACTGCTATTTGCCCAATTCAAAAAAAGACAGATGCAAAGCCCTGTCAAAAGAACAGGTCTTTGATATTCTTCACCAGTATAGGGAAATGGGAGGACTGAAGATTATCTTCTCAGGAGGGGAGATACTGTTGCATCCGCACTTGTTCAATATACTGGAAGAATGTCGTAAACTTGATCTCATGATTTTGCTCCAGAGTAATCTGCTGACACTGACAGAAGATAATGTGCAAAAAATTAAAGATCTTGATGTTTTTAATATTCAAGTGTCGTTATATTCAACGGATGCACATATCCACGATACCATAACACGCCGCAAGGGTTCTTTTGCCAAGACAAAACGGAGTCTGGAACTATTGGTGCAGAATGATATTCCTGCATTGATTTCATGCCCTGTCATGGACACGAACTTTTCTACAGTCCGCAGCCTGTCCCGGTATGCTAAAGATCTTGGTGTAGATATATATTTTGATTACATGATGATGGCTCAATGCGATGGATGCAGAGATAATCTTGATACAAGGCTTGATGTGGCGCAAGTGAAAGAAATGGTGAAGTTTGATCTGGAATCCAAACCTTTGTTTATTGAAGCTATTTCCTCTTCATCATCTCTGGAAGAAGCCTTATCGAAAAAATATGCAAGAAGGCGGTCAATGTGTAAAATACTGTCGTCATCGCTATGTATTGACTCGGACGGGACATTCTACCCCTGTCCTGGTTGGAATGGTATGATTCTGGGGAATATAAGGAATTCTACCATATCTGAGGTGTGGCATTCAGAGACTGCGGATAAACTGAGAGCGATATGTGTCGCAGATTTTACCAAATGCAAAGGATGCGACAAGCAGAATTTCTGTAATATGTGTGTTGTGTATAACTATAATGAACTCGGGGATATGTACCGTATATGTCCGCGATTCTGTGAAATGGCAGAAATGTTTAGGGAATGTGTAACTGAAAAATATAACGAACTGCATTAATTTTATGCTTATGGACAGCATTGGAAAACAGACTGCTGACAGAGAAATGTTAGACTCTTTGTCTCGTGCGCTGGGAGTCTCAGGCTTTGAGCAAGAGGTCGGCTCCTGGTATATTGAAAATATAGCTGCTTCTGTTGATAAAAGTTTCAGTGATACAATGGGAAATGCCTATGGAGTCATATCCGGCACCGGAAATGGGAAAAATATTATGCTTGAAGCGCATGCTGATGAAGTAGGATTCCAGATATTGCACATAGGAGAGAATGGTCAATTATACCTGCGACGCAATGGGGGTGTCGATGAACAATGTATTCCAGGCTCGCAGGTTATAGTTAAAACACGGAAAGGTGAGTATATCCCAGGCATTATTGGCAAGAAGCCTATTCACCTGATGTCGACAGATGACAGAAAACGGACAATTGAACTGAACCAGCTGTGGATCGATACCGGACTCGATGTAGACGAAGTGAGATCAAGAATATCGGTTGGAGATATCGTTGCCGTGAGAGCAAATTGGATGTGGCTGGGTGAAAATAGGATTTCAGGCAAGTCTCTGGATAACAAGATAGGCGTATATGTATTGACAAAAGTCATGCAGGCTTTGTCAAAGAGAAAGCCGCTCTGCAATACTGTCACAGGAGTCGCTACAGCCCAGGAAGAAGTCGGCAGCAGAGGAGTTGTTGTGGCCGGGTACAGGACGCACCCGGATATAGCAGTTACAATTGATGTGGATTTTTCTACAGATGTGCCTGATTGTTCTCCTTCCAGATATGGAAAGATCAGTCTAGGTCAAGGCGTTGTAATTCCGATTAACGTTGATTCTGATTTTGGTTTATGTCTGCAGCTGGAACACATGGCCCAAGAATGTGGCATACCATATCAAATGAGTGCAAGACCTCATGCCACAGGAGGCACAAATACTTCCAGATTGCAACTCGTACGGGAGGGAGTACGGACAATTGCATTGGGCATCCCTTGCCGTTATATGCATACTCCTGTCGAGATGTGTGATATGAGAGATGTTGAGGCATCTATCCGACTGATTGTCGAAATGGTGTTATCAGTAGAATGATTTGATTTACTAATTAAACTTATAGATAATATGTTCGGACAGGAAATATTTGACAGCTATAGGAACTCTTGGAATGAAGAGGAGTGGAAAAAGCAGATGGAACATCCATCGCAGGAAATTTATGAGTATTATAAACTGCTTTTTGAGTCCACAGTAAAAATTGTTAAGGACGGTTGTTATGTTACTTCGCAAGGAAATAAAGTGACACTCCCAAGTAATGAGTTGTATTCCAAACTATATAGTGAAGAGTTTCATCCTGACGTCAATAAGATATATGATACAAAAGTGTATGTAATTAATGAGGATTGTCTTGTTCTGGCAAGAGATCTTGGGCTGGATGGTAACAAGGTCGCTGTATTGAATATGTGTAGTTACAAAAGTCCTGGCGGAAGTGCTTGGAATGGCAAATGCGGACAGGAAGAGTACTTGGTCAATTGTTCAGACTATTACAAAGATTTGCTTCGCTACGGTTGTTTTGCAGAAAAATATTCTTTGCGTCCTGCAGAAAAAAAATATCCCCTTGATCTGCGGTACGGTGGCGTCTTTACACGGGGTGTCACTGTTTTTAGAGATTCTGCTGATGCCGGTTTCAGACTCCTTGAAACGCCATTTAAGGTATGTATGATCGGTGTCCCCGCCTTGAGTTCACCGGAAACGGTATTGGTGGAAAATGAACCAAGAATGGTAGAGAGGGATGTAGACATCATAAAAGACAAGATACGAACTATCTTTAATATCGCTGTGGAGCAGGGTATCAGATCTCTCGTATTGGGCGCATGGGGGTGTGGAGGCTATAGGAATCCGCCGAAACATGCTGCAGAAATTTTCAAGGAAATGCTGGAAGAATATAAAGGCGTATTCCGGGATGTATATTTTGCAATAAAAGATACCTATGTAAAGGGAAATTATCAAGTCTTCCGTAATGTCTTGACACAAAAAACATATCCAGATATTTCAAAGTATAACTCTGCAGATATTGAGTCTGTAGGCAATATCAAGTTTGATATTGCTGAACTAATAAAATTTGTTGCACAGGATTGGGTACTAGGAGAGACACATGGCTTGCAACATTGGACAAGAGTTCATGAAAATATCATCAGACTTTGTCAATTGAACAAAGGTGTCAATATGGATGTTGCTCTTGCATTTGCTTATCTGCATGACAGCTGTAGGCGATACGATGGACGGGATATAAACCATGGAGAGAGGGCGGTAGACAATGTCATGTCGTTGCGGAACACCATATTGAATAAATTTTCAGATGAAGAGATCAAAATATTGTGCGAGGCTTGTAAACTTCATACTTCAACAATAAGGACTGGTAATATTACGATTGATACTTGCTTTGATGCAGACCGTCTGGATATAAGTCGAGTCGGTATATGCCCTGATCCCGAGAAAATGGCTACAAATGGAGGCAAAAGTCTCATCTGATATTCTTGCAGGTGAGATATTGCCCTTCCATTTCAATGATTTCAGAAGAACGACATCCGGTGGCTGATAATATTTCAGCTTTCTTTATCCAGTGAATCTCGTAATGTTTTCATGTTTAAATGTTCCATTCCGGATCTGATGAGTTGTAGTGCACACCGTCTCACTGCATTTGAAATGGAACCTCCTGAAAGTTCCGCTTCGGCAGCTTTTGCTATGAGTTCTTCTGCATCATCGCCGAGCCATTCTTTCGGGAGCATACTGCGCCAGAGGGCAGCACGCAGCTCCTCATCAGGCATCGGAAAATAGATGATGGACTGGAAGCGGCGGGAGAAGGCTTCGTCAATGTTTGATTTCAGGTTTGAGGCAAGTATGACCGTGCCGGGAAAATCCTCGATGCGTTGAAGCAGGTAGGCTACTTCCTGATTGGCATGCCGGTCGTTGGAGGTGTTGGCCGAAGTTCGTTTGCCGAATAAGGCATCCGCTTCATCGAAGAACAGAATCCAGTTGCGGTTCTCCGCCAGGTCGAAAACTTTGGCGAGGTTCTTTTCAGTCTCACCTATGTATTTCGATACGATCATGGACAAGTCCACACGATAGACATCCATATGGTTCTTCTTGCCGAGCAGAGTAGCTGCAAGGGTCTTTCCTGTCCCTGGCGGGCCATAGAACAAGGCACGGTATCCTGGCTTCAAGATGCGTTTCAACCCCCAGTCCTCCATGATCGTGTGCTGGTGCGCAATCCATGTATTGATTTCTTCGAGGGATTCGTATGTGTTGTAATCCAATATCATGTCCTCCCATTCCAATGGAGTTGAAATGAGCTTGGCCGGGAAACCGATTGTATAGTCTGGTTTATATTCCCGATCCAGAAGGACATGGCTCAGGAACTCTTCTGATGGACGGAGCTGTCCGCTCAGGAACGGCTCGCCTTCACCGGCACCCTCCAGCCGGAGGATGTTCTTCGTATAGAACCAGTAATCCCGTTGGAACATTCTGATGACAGTTTTCTTCTTCTCCATATCATCACCGGCAATGATGAATGCGGCGGTCTCTCCGGTAGGCAGGAATCCGCCATGAGATAGCCCTTTCCAGCCGCCGAACTCGGTATACTGGCGGTCGAAGTTCTTGTTCTGGACGAAGAAGATGTCGAGGGCCTGTGGACATGTATGCGGCATCAGCGCCAGCATTATTATCACGCGGTCATCGAATGAAATGTCCTGCTGACCTGTCACATCTTCCAGCCAGCCGTCATCAGGCGGCGTTACTTCCTCTATCGAGGAGTATTCACATCCCTGTCGGAAATACAGCTGTATGGCTGTGGCCAATACTCGGTTAAACCAATCAATATGGGGTGTCAACATAGGCGAAATCTTTCAGGTATCAATAACTGTTTGCTTTTGCGCCCATCACATCGGCCCCGTGTTCCAGGTCTGCATTATCATTTACGGGCATTCCGCCCACTTCGGTTGTCGGTTTGACACGGTCTTCCATCTGCTGGGCAACATGCCATGCCTCGTGGGGCAGATGCTGCTCCTGACCTGGAGCGACATAGATGTCTGTACCCTGTGTATAAGCCAGAGCCTTCACGGACCGAAACTCCGCTGCCGTCATTTTGAACAGACGGACATTGTCGCTATTTTTGCAGTACAACAGCAGATGTCAGATATTGCAATGACAGATGGAAAACAGGCTTTCAGAGCGTCAGACTCCGGAGCCGGAAACATTATGAGATGAAGATAGGGATAGTGACATTGCCCCTCCATGCAAATTATGGCGGGATACTCCAGGTTTATGCACTGCAGACTGTCCTCGAAAGGATGGGACATAGGGTGGCTCTGATAGACAGGACTCTGTATTGGGGTGCAGGTCCTGTGCGGAGGACTCTTGTCTATGCAAACAGGCTGCTGAAGATGGCCTTGGGCAAGAAGATCGATTTCTTCAGGGAGAGAAAAGCGGATGAACTGCGCCGGATACCTAGACAGTACACTGATATTTTCATCAGAAAGCACATCCATCGCCGCAGTGTCGTCCTATACAGCCAGGTCCGCAGACGCGACTATGATGCCCTAGTTGTAGGCAGCGACCAGGTCTGGCGTCCGCTATATTTTGAAAATACCATCGGCAATGCCTTCCTCGCCTTTGCAGAAGGCTGGAAAATCGGGCGGATAGCCTATGCAGCATCGTTCGGTACAGACACATGGGAATACACTCCGGAGGAGACAGAAGAGTGCTCCCGTCTTGCAAAATCATTTGATGCTGTATCGGTCAGGGAAGAAAGCGGGATAGCGCTCTGCCGGAAATATCTTGGCGTTGATGCTGTGCAGACTCTGGATCCGACTCTGCTTCTGCAAAAAGATGATTATGATGCTCTTATAGATACCTGTCCTGCTGAAGCCAGATGTTCCGGATCTCCGGCAGGAACCAATGATTTCCGGATCTCTGCTGCACCGGATGTATCCAAGGCACCTGTGATCGTCTGCTATATCCTGGACAGGTCACCGGAGAAAATGGCTGTCGCCCGGAATCTGTCTGAAAGTCTCGGAATGGAGGCGGTCAGCATCAATTCAAGATATGAGGACCACTCTGCCCCTGCAGAAGAACGCATACAGCCGCCGGTAGAGTACTGGCTGCGCTCAATAAGAGATGCCGGCTTCGTCCTGACGGATTCGTTCCATGCCTGCGTGTTTTCCATCATTTTCAGAAAGCCTTTTGCCGTCATAGGCAACGAGGGCAGGGGAATGGCACGCTTCACATCACTCCTTTCGGAGATGGGCCTGACAGACAGGCTTATAAGTGCGGATATCTCTGCTGAAGCCCTGGCTTCTCTGGCAAAATCGGCGATAGACTACGATGCCGTGCACGCCGCCCTGGCAAAGCTTCAACGCGAGAGCCTCAGTTTCCTTGAGACAGCTCTTGCGAAGGTGCGCAGCCTGTAGCGCCAGCCGGTATTGCCATATTTACGGCTGATGTAGTCATATCCCCTGGCTTTGAAGTCTTCTTCCACCCTCCGGCTCTCCTTTGCCGCAGGGAACGGTCTGCACAGGGCCGGCTGGAGACATTGCTCTTTTGCCACAGGTATCATCTCGAGCC
>JADIMD010000084.1 GCA_017695015.1 Candidatus Cryptobacteroides faecigallinarum
GGACACTTTTCTTTTCGCGATTTTAACATAAAAAAATAACTTTGATGAAACCGGTTTCATCAAAGTTACTATATGGGCATATCTGTCAGTTAGTTATGGATATTTCACCAACTATTTCGTGCACCATTACCAGGAGGCACGGAGTGGCGACTGAAACATCCTGCGACCCGCTACAAAAAACATCACAGAGGATTCTGTGATGTTTTTTGTATGCCCGGACTTTAGTCCGTCAAGGCCGAAGTCAGTAGGCCATGAGAGTTCACCGAAATTTTGGTTGGATTCCATTAACTATATCGATTCTAAATCCAGATAAATGTGTTATATTTGACTTCGCCACATATCCTTACTGTTGCGCCTCGGTACAGCAAATAAATTTGCTATACTCTCGGCTTCAGCGTATATTTGCTGAAAGATGAAACTGATAGACAATCATATCAAGAACATAGTTTCCTTGTGCAAACGGTACAAGGTAAACAGGCTTTTCGTATTCGGGTCTGTGCTGACTGACAGATTTAATGACGAGAGCGACATTGATTTGGTCGTTGATTTCAAGAAAGACGAAGTGGAGGACTATTTCGACAATTACTTCGATTTCAAGTATTCTTTGCAGGACTTGTTCGGGAGGAAGGTCGACTTGGTCGAGGAACAGTCCATAAAAAATCCTTATTTCCGGAAAAGTGTTGATTCTACAAAGCAGTTGATATATGGATGAGAATATAAACAAGCACTTGCACGATATACTGGATGCGATCAATGAGATAGAATCATTCTTCGGAGACAAGCCAAAGTATTTCAACGAGTTCTGCAATGACCTGTGTTTGAGACGGGCAGTGGAGCGAGATATTGAGATAATCGGGGAAGCGATGAACAGGATTCTGAAAGAGAACAGGAACATAGCCATTACCAATTCCCGAAAGATAGTGGATGCAAGGAACTATATCATACATGGTTATGACAGTCTTTCAGCTGACATACTTTGGAGTATAGTTATCAACCACCTGCCGAAACTGAAAGAGGAAGCGCAGACATTACTGGAACAATAGACATACTTAACGACACGCCCTCTTGCAGCAATGTGAGAGTTTTTTACCCGGACGCCAGCCCGTCAAGGGTCCCTTTTTCGGTAATGGGTAATGCGGACTTTTTTCTGACATGTGCGCAGAGGAACCTTCTCCTACACTTTGGGTGGCATTCTCCCTGCGCATATGTCATGCCTCTGTCATTCTGAGCAACAGCGAAGAATCTGGAGGACACATTTCATATACATTATAGTATCTCAGATCCTTCACTCCGCCTGCGGCTTCGTACAAGATGACAGGGCGAATGTACAGGATGACAAAAGAGAAGCTCCGTTCATAAAGAGAAGGTGAGGACCAGGAAGCTATGGCATCCACCCTGCACACATCTCCTTGACGGGACAGCGGACTACGAACATTCTGCTCAGGCAAGATACTGGCATACAACAAGATACAAAATCCCCTTGTTCGTAGTCCTGCATATAAACTCAGGTGTACGAACAAAGGCTATTTGCAACACGCTGATTCCCAACAAAATAAAGAAATACCATGTTCGTACTCCTACTTTTACAAATAGCCCTCTTGCAGCAATGTGAGAGGGTTTCTTGTATATGGAAGTCAAAATATCTATCGCACCCCTATCCATGCTTCAAGGGAAATCCAAAACCATTCCAAGAGACTACATGGGCGGCTCCGATAAGATACTACATTAGATAGAAGCCAATTAAGACAGACTTCCCGTCAAGGTCTCTCAATGGACTGGGTGATTCAGAAGATAGCGGAGAAAATGTCAGTGCGACAAAAATTCTGAGGGATATATAAAAAGGACTTTTCAAGATTGTGTCATTGGCTGAGATATCCAATTAAATATACCGGATATGAGCAAGGAAATGCACTGGGACACATTAGGTACGACAAAGGAAATCTTGGAATATGACATGAAATTACGGGAAAATGTCAGACAGAGAGAACAGCTGAAGCAAGAATTGGCTGAACTGGAGAAGAAGCCGAGGGGCATATTCCGGGCAATAGTTATTATTGGAATAATCATTTTGTGCATTGCCGCTGCCACAGCATAACTTAATGTAAACAGAAAAGGACAGGCGAGACCTATCCTTTTCTGTAAAGTATAACGGCACGGGAAGGATTACTGTGCCTTATGCGTTTTTTTCTCTTTCCTGTCTTGCCTCCAGTAATAGATACCAGCAACATTGGCAATAATGATAGCCAAAGCGAACATTACTAATGCACCCATTATTCTACCTCCTTTTTATCCTTGTCCCTGTCTCGTAAGAGGTACAATCCCAAGCCCAAAGTTCAAGCAACGACCAATGCAGCTCCTGCATAGACAACCAATTTCTGTGAAAATTCTCCAAAAATGGATGTCAATATAACAGCGGTCATGGTATACTTCGCAATATCCATTAACCATTTTCCCAACTCTCTTTCCATAACAAGACAAAGATACGCAAAATAACTTGAATACAAAATCCAGCTGCATTTCCACTCAAAAGGACTTTTGTGGATGAGTGGGAAAGACTATAATAAAATGCGGTGGACGCGCTCTTATTACAAGGAAAATCCTTATATTTGATGTCTGAATTAAAATTGACACCACTATACATGACACCTGAAACTATGCATAGGGCCCATCCTTGGCATGGTATCGACCTTGGAGAGAAAGCCCCTGACGAGGTTACAGCATTCATAGAAATCGTACCGACAGATACCGTCAAATATGAAGTGGACAAGAAATCAGGTTACCTGTCCCTTGACAGGCCTCAAAAGTTCTCCAACATAGTCCCTTCTCTCTACGGATTCCTGCCGCGCACATACTGCAATACCAGAATGGCCGAAATGACCAACCAGGTACTGGCCAGATATGATATCGAGGGAGACGGAGACCCTCTTGACATCTGTGTCCTCACGGAAAAGGATGTGACACACGGCGACATCATCGTCAGGGCCCACCCTATCGGAGGACTGAGACTCCTCGACCACAACCAGGCCGATGACAAGATCATAGCCGTACTGCGCGACGATGCCGTATATGGCAACTACACCGACATCGACCAGCTCCCCAAAGACATCATCAGAAGGCTGATACATTATTTCACGACCTACAAGGACATACCGGGAGAGAACACCAGGAGAATGGTGTTCGTCAACCTGTACGGGGCTGCAGAAGCCAAAGAGATTATCCGCAGGTCCCAGGAAGACTACGAGGAATACATCAGGAATCTTTAACGCCACCCTGCCGGGCATCAGAGCACCGAGACAGGGTATACGCACAGCTAAGCTGTAATCCGCGCCCTAATTGGCACGCGGATCGGAGAACGACATCACATCCGGCCTCTCGACCTGTTCGGGATAGATGACCATCAGGTTAGCTGTCGGGAAATCCTTGTTAAGCAAAGCAGGAAGCCTGTCGAATGCCGGGTCGTATGATACTGAGCCTGATCTGGCCTTGACCACGACCAAAAGCTGCTCCGACTTCACATTCACAGACATGAGCTCCGCAAACTGGACTCCGTCCGCGACATCCATGCTGTATGCCACGCCTGGCGCGATTCCAGAGATTGCGGTCTCTATGTTCTGTGCCGTAGCCGAATCTGCTCTGAATCTCAAATGGCATCCCGTCTGGCTGGACATCCTACAGAGATGAGTGACCCATCTGATAAAGCCAGTCTCGTATTCCGCCTTAGGAGGGACAACGACAACTATGCCCTTGAGGGTATTGACAGGCATCATCAGCCTTGCCACGATGACCTCCCTGAATGTTCCTTTCAGAAGGCTTGCAGTCAGGCTGCCGAAAAACGAATCGAGAATCCCTGCCTTCTGGTGAAGTCCGATCACCACTCCGGTCACCCCGTATTCCTTCACCGTATGGATGATGCCGGATGCGATATTCAAGTCATACCTGCTCACCATATTGACCTTCACATCGGCCGCAGAAGCAATCATCGCCGCTTTCTCCAGATACCTCTGACCTTGCTCTCCAGTATTGTATGGTCCTGAATCATTGATGACATTGAGGGCCACGATGCCGTCCTTCCTGCTGTTGTCCCGGATCACAAGGGCCAGATTGACCAGATATTCGATTGTATCGGGATTCGCCACAGGAATCAGGATATTCTCCTTGACATCGACAGGCACATCTTCCGATGTGGAACTGTCCTGCATGGCGAATTTCCTCGACGCCCTTTCCGTCTCGATAGTGCTTATGATACATGTAATGAGTATCATGACCACAGTGCCGTTGAGCACATCGTCATTGAGCAGCCGCTCCCCATTTTCCATGATAATCTCATGACCGACAAGGACAGCCGCAAGAGTAGCCGCAGCCTGCGCATTGCTCAGCCCGAAAATCATTTTCCTCTCATTGGCAGACATCCTGTAGATCTTCTGCGTAGCATATGCCGCAATCCATTTGCTCAAGGTCGCCACCACCGTCATCACGACAGCCACTTTCAACGCAGACCCTCCTGCCACAAATGTCCTGACATCGATGATCATTCCCACACCTATCAGGAAATACGGGATAAACAGGGCATTACCGACAAATTCGAGCCTGTTCATCAGCGGAGACACTTTCGGAACTAATGGATTGAGCACCAGACCGACAAGGAACGCCCCGAGAATCCCTTCCATGCCGGCAAGGGAAATCAGTCCGCCTCCGAGAAAAACAAGGGCGAGGACAAACACGAACTGCATCACCGCATCATCGTATTTCCTGAAAAATATCCGTCCGAGCATAGGGAAGACGAACACTATGACAAGGCATATGAGCGTCACTTTCAGCACCAGCATTATCCAGTAGATGGGAGTTGCCGCACCGTTGTACATTCCGCTTATCAACGCGAGGACAACGAGGGCAAGCGTCACTGTCACTGCCGTACCTCCTATCGAAATCGTCACGCTCCTCTGCCTCGAAAGTCCGTATCTGCTGACAATTGGATATGCAATCAAGGTATGGGACGCATACATACTGGCAAGCAGCACTGAGGACACGAAACTGAATCCCAGCATCTCCATGCTCGTGATTATGCCGAGCGCCATAGGGATGAAGAATGTCAGGAGGCCGAACACGAGCCCTTTGACCTTGTTCTTCCTGAAATCCTCCATATCCATCTCCAGCCCGGCAAGGAACATGATATAATACAGTCCCACCTGCCCGAAAAGTTCAAAACTGCTGTCCCTCTCCAGGATATTGAGCCCGTACTCCCCTATCAGCACACCTGCAAGTATCATCCCTATGATATGGGGAATCCTCAACTTGTTGAGCAGAAGAGGGGCAAAAAGGATTATGACCAGAACTATCAGGAAAATCCAGACAGGATCCGTCACAGGGAAATTCAAATCTATGCCAAACAGTCTCATTTCGATCCGATTATTGTTTATCTGCAGTCGCCGTCCACCTGTCGGCAGCCGCTATCAATTCCAAATCCGCAATGGCAATGGCAGCAGCGGCC
>JADIMD010000085.1 GCA_017695015.1 Candidatus Cryptobacteroides faecigallinarum
CCGAAAAGGTAAAGGATTTCTTCGCAAAGAAATAGGATTTGGGAATTTTCGATAAAGGGACAGCGAAGACGAAACGGAGTTTCTTCGAGCGTCTTTCGAGGGTCGTGGTCGGCAAGTCAAAGGTCGATGACGACCTTCTTGACAATATCGAGGAGGCGTTGATTGCTTCGGATATGGGGGTGGATACCACTCTCAAGATTGTTGATGCCCTTCAGGACAGGGTCGAGAGAGACAGATATGTCTCCTTCGAGGAGCTGATGGGCATGCTCAGGGAGGAGATAGCATCTCTTCTGGATATAGATGGCGGGACAGGTGAAGTCCAGCCGTTTGATTTTGCCAAGAAGCCGTATGTGATCATGGTGGTGGGAGTGAACGGCGTGGGCAAGACTACGACAATCGGGAAACTGGCGAGCATGTTGAGGGCGCAGGGCAAGAAGGTCGTCCTTGGTGCAGCCGACACTTTCCGTGCAGCGGCTGTGGACCAGCTGACGATATGGGCGGAAAGGTCAGGGGCTGATATCGTCAAGCAGCAGATGGGGGCAGATCCTGCTTCTGTTGCGTTCGACACCGTGAGCTCGGCAGCTGCGAAAGGTGCTGATGTTGTCATTATCGACACTGCAGGAAGGCTTCACAACAGGGTCGACCTGATGAATGAGCTTACCAAGATCCGTAATGTAATGCGCAAAGTAGTGCCTGATGCTCCGCATGAGGTGCTTCTTGTGCTTGACGGGTCGACGGGACAGAATGCTTTCCAGCAGGCGAAGGAGTTCTCGAAGGCGACAGATGTGACAGCGCTTGCAGTCACCAAGCTTGACGGTTCTGCAAAAGGCGGTGTGGTGATAGGGATCGTGGACCAGTTCAGGATTCCGATAAAGTTCGTAGGGGTAGGAGAAGGAGTGGATGACCTCAAGATTTTCGACAAGAAAGAGTTCGTCAATTCCCTCTTCTCTGAAGATGATTTCAAAAAGAAGAAATGATTGGGCTCCCTGACGGGGTGCAATGGATGATAAAAACATAAGGTATGACAATTTCATATAACTGGTTGAAAGATTACATCGAGTGTGATCTTACTCCGCAGCAGATTGCGGATGCCTTGACTTCTATAGGTCTTGAGGTGGATTCTGTCGAGACAGTGGAGGCTGTCCCGGGAGGACTTGAAGGTGTCATTGTGGCAGAGGTGGTCGAATGTTATGACCATCCGGATTCAGATCATCTGCATGTCACGAAAGTGAATACAGATGCGCCTGAACTTCTGCAGGTTGTCTGTGGTGCCCCGAATGTGGCAGCCGGTCAGAAAGTGCTTCTCGCTACGGTAGGCACTGTGCTCGGAGAAGATTTCAAAATCAAGAAGTCTCGTATCAGGGGAGTGGATTCTTTCGGTATGATATGCGCCGAGGATGAACTCGGCATCGGCACTTCCCATGACGGAATAATGGTGCTTGATCCTGATGCTGCAGTAGGCACTCCGGCCAGGGAGTATCTTCATCTCGAATCCGATACGGTCATAGAAATAGGTCTTACCGCCAACAGGGTCGATGCGGCATCTCACATAGGCGTTGCCCGTGACCTTTATGCATATCTGAAGCTCAACGATATCCCGTGCAGGCTCAACATTCCTGACGTGTCTTCTTTCAAGGAGGGGAATGAGGGGATGTATACCGGAGGTCCTGAATTTGACGGGGCTATCCCTGTGGAAGTGCAGTCTCCTGACGGTGCTCCGGAATATTCCGGTATCACCATAGCAGGTGTCAAGGTCGGTCCGTCTCCGGAGTGGCTTCAGAAAAAGCTTCATTCAGTAGGACTTCGCCCGATCAACAATGTGGTGGATATCACCAACTTCATCCTGATGGAAATCGGCCAGCCTCTTCACGCATTCGACGCTTCGAAGATAGCTGGAGGGAAGGTGATTGTCCGCAGGGCGCATGAGGGAGAGAAATTTGTCACTCTCGACGGCGTGGAGCGCACAATGTCTTCTGAAGATCTTATGATTGCAAATACGGAGAAATCCATGTGCCTTGCAGGAGTATTCGGAGGGGAAGAGTCAGGTACGGTCGAGTCCACTACGACAGTATTCCTTGAAAGCGCATATTTCAATCCTGTATCGATAAGGAAGAGTTCCAAAAGGCACGGTCTCAAGACAGATGCCTCGTTCAGGTATGAAAGGGGTGCAGACCCTATGATAGTGGACTGGGCAGGCCGCAGGGCAGCGAACCTGATATGCGAGCTTGCCGGAGGCCATGTGGTAGGCAAGGTGCAGAAAGTGGTTTCGGAGAAATTCGAGAAAAAGACGGTCGAGCTGGATTACGACAGGATAGAGTCATTCATAGGCAAGAAGATAGGTCATGACACCATAGAGAAGATACTCCAGTATCTTGCATATGAATTCATAGAGAAGCGTCCGGGTGGGGCTGTAGTGGCTGTCCCTTCATATATGGTGGATGTTTACCGCGAGTGTGATGTTGTGGAGGAGATTCTCAGAATATACGGCTATAACAATATCGAACTCCCTTCAGGAGTCAGGATGTCTGTAAACGCCACCCCTAAGCCGGAGCCGGAGCAGGTACGCAATGTCATATCGGAGTTCCTGGTGTCCAACGGATTTGTGGAGACGATGAACAATTCCCTGACCAAATCGGAATACTATTCCGGGCTGAAGACATTCCCGGAGGAGAACTGTGTCAGGATACTGAATCCTTTGAGCTCGGATCTCAATGTGATGAGGCAGACCCTCCTTCTGAACGGACTTGAGGTCATTGCATACAATATCAACAGGCAGACAACCAATCTGCGAATATTCGAATACGGTTCGGTGTACTCGTTGAAGCCTGGTATGGATGGATCTGTGGTGGAATCATTCGACGAACATCCTTGTTATGCAATGTTCATGACAGGCTCTCCGGAGAAAGTATGGCGTTCAGGACAGGGGAAGAGCGATTATTTCCAGTTGAAAGGGTATCTTGAACTGCTTTTGAGACGCTTCGGTGCTGACCTGTACAATATGGAATATGAATCTGCCCCGTCAGATCTTTTCTCAGAAGGACTCGTGTACAGGATGCCGGGAAGCTGCGAGCAGCTGGCTGTGATGGGTACCGTATCTCCTGCCAGACTGAAGCAGTTCGGCATCAAACAGCCTGTCTTTGCTGCTGAAATACAGTGGAATGCATTGTTCACACTTGTCAAGAGAGACAAGATTCAGTATAAGGAGTTGCCTAAGTTCCCTGAAGTAAGAAGGGATTTCGCTCTGCTTCTTGACGAGAATGTCTCATACTCGGATCTTCGCAAGAGTGCTTTCAAGTCAGGCAAGAAACTCCTGAAGCATGTCAATCTTTTCGATGTCTACAGGGGGGACAAGATCCCTGCAGGCAAGAAGCAGTATGCGCTCAGCTTTGTCCTTCAGGATCTGGACAAGACATTGACGGATAATGATGTGGACAAATTCATGCAGAGGCTGCTCTCTGTCTTTACAAATGAGTTCGGGGCGAGCCTGAGATAACACATGCGCCGGTTCGTTTCATATGCTTTCCTTGTTTTCCTGCTGACCTTGTGCGCTTGTTCGAGGCAGGACGGGAAAATCATACCACGGGATAAGCTCGCAAGGATATATGCGGAAATGTTCGTGGCTGACCAGAGGATAGGCTCTGACAGGAAAGCAAGATCCATGGCGGACACCTCTCTCGTATATGAGCCGATTTTCGAGAAATACGGCTATACATCAGATGATTACAGGGCCAGCATGGCACATTATATCCAGGATGCCGACAGGTATGCGAAGATTCTCAGGGAGACTTCAGCCATCCTTAATGCGGAAATCCGTCATCTGAAGGAGGAAAAGAAAAAGCTGGATTCTATTGAAGATGCCCAGGAGGCAGTTGAAGATTTCGCTCCTGAAAGGGTGTTCTTCATGACTGCTCTGGAGAATCCGGGGCTGTTTTACGAGGATTCTCTTGGGTTTTATGTGGATTCTGCCGGGGGAGACATGTATTTCGATGCCAGGGAATGGCTTGATACCGCATATTACGGTCCGGTGATGAAGACCGTGTGTGATTCTGTAGAAGTCGCTGAACCTGTTGAAATTACTGAGGAGAAATGAAGAGGATAGCAGCAAGATTCGTATACCCTTTGGACTCGTATGATCCTGTCTATGAGGGATATGTGGAGGTGGATGATGAGGGGACGATTGTATCGGTGGGAAAGTGCGATGATTTCCTGTCCGAGAAGAACATATGGGATGGGGCTATCATTCCCGGAATGGTAAATGCCCACTGCCATGTGGAGTTGTCGCATCTTAAAGGCAAGTTCAGGAAAGGTTCCGGGATGGCCGGATTCATTGACCAGATAAACGCATTGAGAGACAGTTCTTCAAGGGACGAAAAAATCCGCAGGCTTTCATCCGAGATGGACAGGATGTGGAAATCCGGAGTTTCCGCAATGGCCGATATCAGCAACTGCGATGACAGTTTCGCTGTGAAAGCTGCTTCTCCGATGTATACAAGGACCTTTCTGGAGGTGTTCGGTTCAGAGCCTCAGGACTGTGCCGCAGTGATAGAGGGCGCCAAGGCCTTGAAGAAGGAGGCCGAGTCATACGGTCTTGATGCTTCCATTACTCCGCATGCCTGCTATACCATGAGTCCGCAGCTTGTGACGGCTTCCGCTGCCGAAGGCCTGTCTACGGGTTATCTTTCCTATCATTCCCAGGAAAGCCGTCAGGAGGAAGAAATGATAGCTTCCGGGACGGGCGAAATGGCGGAGAACAGGAGAAGGTACGGTATGAGCATGCCTCCGGTGACAGGAAAGTCGTCATTGGATTATTTTATAGGCCGTCTGTTACAAGTCCATCCTGCTCCATTCGACGAGCATATCCTGCTTGTCCATAATGTATGTCTTGACGAAACTGCAGCAGAAGCGGCTTTGTCCGTTATGAAGAATGTTTTCTGGGCGGTGTGCCCATTGTCCAATATTTTTATCCATGATACTTTGCCTCCTGTCATGCTTATGAGGAAACTGGGACTCTCCATTTGTGTTGGAACGGATTCTCTTTCAAGTAATTACGACCTGGACATGGTAAAGGAAATGTACTGTCTCCAGAAGAATTTCCCTGAAGTGAAGACAGGTGAAATCCTCTCATGGGCCTGCTTGAACGGCGCCCGTTTCCTGTCCAGGGAGGAAACGCTCGGGTCGATAGCCCCTGGAAAGCGTCCTGGTATAGTCGGAATAAGGGATGTGGACAGGAATGGGGCGCTCACTGCTTCAAGCTGTTCTGTCAGATTGGTTTAATCATATGTTGAGATTCAGTGACATTGTTTTTGGCCCGATCCACAGCAGGCGGTTGGGTTCATCTCTCGGCATCAATCTGTTGCCGGCAGACGGGAAACTGTGCAATTTTGACTGCATATATTGCGAATGCGGATGGAACAAGGACGGTAGAGTGTCCGCTCCTTTGCTCCCGACAGCTGCAGATGTGGCGGCTGCCCTTGAGGCGAAGCTGCAGGATTGCATCAGCCGGGGTGCCGGTATAGATTCAATCACATTTTCTGGCAACGGGGAACCGACTCTTAACCCTGAATTCCCTGAAATTATTGATAAAGTATTGAGTCTTAGGGATTCCATGTTCCCGAAAGCAAAAGTTTCCGTACTTTCCAATGCCACCATGCTTGGAAAAGAGGGAGTTTTTGTATCTTTGAGGAAAGTGGACAATCCGATATTGAAGGTAGATGCCCATGATGATGCGGATGTGGCTGTGATAAACAGGCCTTCCGGGAAATATTCCGTGAGGGAAGTCGTATCCAACCTCAAAAGGTTCGACGGTGACTTCATCCTCCAGACGATGTTCCTTAAAGGAGGCGGTTTTGATTCCTCCGACAGGAAGAGCCTTGAAGCATGGATGGATATAGTAAGGGAGGTGCGTCCGCGCGAAGTCATGGTATATACGCTCGACCGTGAGACTCCGCTGAAGGGATTGCAGAAATTTTCTGTGCAGCAGATGGCTGAGATGGTGCAGCCGCTTGTGGACGAAGGCTTTTTCGTCCAGATCAGAGGATAACAGGATTTATAAAATCATATGGATATGGCAGATTTGTTGAAAAAATACGGATATGCTCCGGACAAGGAAAAAATAGCCGGAGATATAGAGAGAATAGCGGCGAACATAGAATCCATCAAATCGGAAGAAGTGTTGAAATCATGTTTTTCCATGATGGATCTGACCTCGCTGAGGACAAACGACACAGCAGAATCCATTGCAAGGCTGGTGATGAAGGTAAATGCTTTTGCGGAGGAATATCCTTCATATCCGCTGCCTGCGTCTGTGTGTGTCTACCCTAATTTCGCCGCTGTGGTGAAAGACACCAGAAAGACAGCCGACCTGCATGCGACTGTAGTTGCCGCATGTTTCCCTTCATCCCAGAGTTTTCTGGAAGTCAAGGTCAAGGAATGCGAAATGGCGGTTGAAAACGGAGCCGACGAGGTCGATATAGTTCTTGCACTCAATTCATTCCTTGCAGGTGAATATCAGCAGGCGTCGGACGAGATCAAGGCTGTACGCGCTGCTGTGGACAGTGTGGCGGCTTCGCAAGGCAGGAAAGTGATGCTTAAAGTGATCCTTGAGACAGGTCTTCTTCCGTCTCTCGAAGACATTGCGTCAGCTTCATTCCTCGCAATGGAGGCAGGGGCGGATTTCATCAAGACATCCACGGGGAAAGTGGAGGTGAATGCGACTCCGGTGGCGGCATATGTGATGTGCGAGTGCATTGCGAAATATCATGAAGCTACCGGGAGGAAAGTCGGATTCAAGCCGGCGGGAGGAATTTCTTCTGCGCTTGATGCAGTCTCCTACTATTCAATAGTGTCGGCTGTGCTTGGTAAGGACTGGTTGAACAAGGATCTTTTCCGATTGGGTGTCAGCAGGTTGGCCAACAAGATCATCTCGGAGATAGAGCAGAAGACAGTGAATTATTTCTGACATTGGAAATAAAACGGATAAATTCAGGTGAATCCCTTGCAGACTCTTGTCTGTGAGGGATTTATCGTTTCTTTCCATGCCATGCCAAAGTGAAATTCGCGCCAAAATTGCCTCTTTACCCGACTGAAATAGCCTGCAGGGATGTCTGCAATGCTGTTTTTTGCAGATAAACGCTTATTTTTTCATAACACGGATACGGCTCGATACTTTTGTCGCGTAATCAAAAATATGGAGCCATGAAAAAGTTTATTGGATTTTTCGCAGCGGCATTGCTGCTGATGTCCTGCGACAAAGGGGGGACGCATTCAGAAGGTACGGGCTTCCTCTATGATGACGGTGTAGAGCATGGAATGATAGTGCTCGGTGACAGACTTGACAATCCTTATACTACAGAAAATGCGCAGAAGGCTTTCTCTGCAGTATATCCTACAAAATCGAGGGATATCGTACAAACAACTGACTTGTATGTGAGATTTCTGCCTGAGAATCAGGAAGAATTCGACCTCCTTGAAGAAATGGGAGTCCAGATGCTGGATCACCCTTTGGATTTCGAGATAATTACGGAAGGGGACTATTATCATGACCCGTCAGTGGGCGAGGACAATATAACATGGCAGTATGCTGTGGTGGACAAGGATTTCGACTTTCCTGACATCAGATATGAGATAATAGACGAATGCTTTCTTGCTGACAACAGCGAGCAGACGAAATCAATGACCGACATTGACTGGGCGGCAGTGGAGGCGGAATCCTACAGATTGACAGGCAACGCGGACATGCTGGATGAATCATCGCTTACCAAGGCGACGAAGTACAATCCTTCAGGCAGGATAACCATAGTGGATACTGGAGCCAACGGAGGTCAGCCGTTCGGTCTGGCAGGAGTGAAGATATCCTGCAATACATTCGTCAAATTCTCTTCCACATACACCGACAGGGACGGATATTACACAATCCCTAAGAGATATTCTGCGAAATTGAGGTATCGCCTCGTGTTCAAGAACTCGGCAGGCTTTTCCATAGGTCTCAACCTGATACTTGTGCCTGCTTCTGTCTCGACTCTTGGCAAAGGGCCTGCCCAGGGCTTGAACTATACCGTATCGACAGCCAGTGACGCCAAGCTGTTCAGAAGGGCGGTGGTGAACAATGCCGCATACGACTATTTCATGAGGTGCTCGTCATCTGACATGAATATCGCGACCCCTCCTGCAGATCTCAGGATATGGCTTTTCAATTCATTGTCTGCCAGCAGTGCAGTCATGATACATCACGGAGCCGTGGTAGACAACAGCAAACTCAGGTCATACCTCGGGATGTACGCACTTCTGATCAAATTCTTCGCCCCTGACATAACTATTGGGACCAAGAACCATGGCAGCTATGCGGACCTGTATGACAGCGTTGTCCATGAACTGGCGCATGCAAGCCATTTCTCCAAGGTCGGGACTTCGTACTGGAACCAATACATCTGTTATATCCTGGAATCTTTCCTTATTTCAGGGGGCACGACATACGGCACAGGCGACGGGGCTTATGCCGGACATTGCGAAGTCGGCGAGATGTGGGCCTATTATATGGAAAGCATGATGCATAAGGAAAGGTATGGCGGAGCAGTGCCTGCCTACGGTACATCATTCTGGTTCTATCCGCAGATATTCCGTTATCTGGAGGACAGGGGGCTTTCCAGGTCGCAGATATTTGCCGCCTTGCAGGAAGATGTCACGGGTAAGCAGGCTTTGAGAGAAAGGCTCATTGAGCTGTATCCCGACAAGAAGATAATGATAGAACAGGTATTCAACAGATACAGATAGAATACTATGTCAAGAATCAGATATATAGGTGTGCTGGCCCTTCTCCTGGTCTCTGTATCCGCTTTCGGACAGAAGTTCTCCGTTTCGACCAATATTGTCGGATATATGAATCTCGGGACTATGAATATGGAGGTCTCATATGCTCCTGTACGCCATTGGAGCCTGACTGCGCAAGCCAAATACAACCCTTTTTCTTTCAAGATATCAGACAGGCCGGTCAGGAACAGGCAGCAGGCATACAGTGTAGGAGCCAGATTCTGGCCGTGGCATATATATTCCGGCTGGTGGGTGGCGGCGAAACTTCAATATCAGGAATACAGTACCGGAGGAATCCTGTCGCGCAAGACAGAGGAGGGAGACAGATGGGGCGCAGGACTGACGGCCGGCTACACCTATATGATACATCCGAGAGTCAACCTTGAATTCGGTCTCGGCTTCTGGACAGGTGTTAAAAAATACGCGGCATATGACAGCCCCGTATGCGGTTTGACCGTAGAATCGGGATTGAAAGCATTCATATTGCCCAATGATATCATCATAGCGGTTTCCTATGTTTTCTGACAGTATGAAAAGGTTTGCCATATATCTCCTGTTGTCTGTTGCAGGTTTCTTTCTGGTGTCATGCGCGTCAGAGAGGAGGATCGCAGGCATCAGGTCAGGCGGAATGCGCCCTGATCTTTCCATACCTTCCGACCTGGATTTCGAGAAAATGAAAGAAGAACTCCTCAGACAGGCCGAGCTGGATACTGTCGTGGCTGAGGATAATGACGGGCCGTTGATAATGAATGCCATAAAGGATCAGGAATCCGGGGAGATGGTGGCTACTGATGTGATCAGGGCGTCCAGGGTGGTGGCCAGATTCAGGAATATTGCGGAGAGGTTCGGGAAAGTGAATCTCGAATTCGATATCACTGTGCCGCAGGAGATGCTGTCGTCGTCCTGGAAACTTGAACTTTCCCCGTTGATGAAGATGCTCGGCGACAGCACATATCTCGACCCTGTATACATTACGGGTCAGAAGTACAGGGATGAGCAGATGCGCGGATACAGGAGGTATGCCCGTTTTCTGTCATCGATAATCGGGGACAGCGCTGATTTTGTGCGGATAAGGCAGCTTGAGATATTCATCGAGAGGCATTTCCCGGAGACATATGCGATGAAGAATGATTCGTCGTTCGTTTCCGATCCTCATGCGGAAAATATTTTCGGGGTGAGCAGGAGAGAGGCGCTTGAACATTATACCAAACATTACCTTGTCCGCCGCAATGACAGGCGGATAGCCGATAAAGACAGGAAATTCAGGGAATATGTGAAAGATCCCATCGTGACAGACGGATTGAGGCTGGATACGGTGCTGACAACGGCAGATGGAGAAGTGGTTTACAGGTATGTCCAGCAGGTGGGTAGCCGCCCCGGGCTTAAACGGATTGATGTCGCTCTGGAGGGACGGCTGTATGAAGACGGGGAGGAGATATGCCAAGTGGCCCGACCGGAAGATATTGTCTTTTATGTCAGTTCCTTGTCATCTCTTGCAGATCCTGCTCCGAGGTATATGGTGAAAGTGCTGGAAAGGAGAGTCTACGACAACACTCACGCATTCATCGATTTTGCCCAGGGGAAGGCTGATATCGACACTCTGCTTCCCGGCAATTCGGCCGAACTGTCAAGGATAAGGAAATGTATCGACGGAGTGGTGGCGAGAGATGAGCTTGTGCTGGATTCATTGATAGTGACTGCATCCTGCTCTCCCGAAGGAGGCTATTCCTATAACTCAAGATTGTCTATGGCAAGGTCTGAGGCTGTAAAGACATTGCTTTCCGGCATGCTTGACGAAAACAATGCTGCAAAGCTGCGGACAGGGTCAATCCCTGAGAATTGGGAGCGCCTGTGCAGGATGGCGAAAGAGGATACGGTACTTTCAGAAGCATCCATAGCGGAGATAGAGAGGGCATCCTGTATGGAGGATAAGGACAGGGCGGAGACGGCTGTCCTGGCAATGCTTCCCGAGTACAGATATCTGAGGGAAAAGATATATCCCCGTCTGAGGACAGTGAAATTCGATTTCTACCTGCATCGGAAAGGTATGGAAAAGGATACGGTACACACCACGGCGCTTGACACGGTCTATATGCACGGGGTGGAGGCTTTGAGGAATCTCGACTATAAAAAGGCAGTGGAGCTGCTCAGACCGTACAAGGATTATAATTCCGCCCTTGCATTCCTTTCTGCCGGATACGATCACTCTGCTCTTGACAACCTTGAAAAAATCAAGGAGAGTTCTGCCAGAACGGACTATCTGATGGCAGTGGTGCTGTCCCGGCTCGAAAGGAAACGGGAGGCAAAGGAATATTACCTGCGCAGTGTGGACAAGGACCCGTCGATGGCTTTCAGGGCAAATCTTGATCCTGAACTTGCCGATATTGCCGCAGGACTGGATGTACATAACCAATTTTAAATTATTATTCATATGAGAAAAACATTATTTTGCGCTGCAGCGCTGGCAGCGGTCTGCGCTGCAGCATGCGTCCAGAAGGACATGGATGTCAGAATACCTGACAATGCTGAAGAAGTGGAACTTGCCGTGTCTGTTCCCCAGGCTCTGACAAAGGCGACAGACACGGAAGGTGAGGAGACTGTGGAATCTCTTCAGGTGTTTGTGTTCAGGAAGGATGGAGCTCTGGATGCATGGTCATCTGCACAGGCATCGTTGCTGACTTTGAAATGCCCTGCAGGAGATAAGGACATTGTGGCAGTGGTCAATGCCCCTGAAATCACCATATCTGACAAGACCGCCCTTGAAGAGGCAGTCACCCAGCTGTCAGACAATGCCAAAGGCAGGTATGTGATGTACGGGAGCAAGGCGGAGACCGTTGTCGCATCATCGAGCATAGAAGTCCCTGTATCAAGAAAAGTGGCGAGGATTGCAATTCACAAGATTACAAATGCATTCTCACTCGAACAGTATCAGGACTCTGAACTTGAACTTTCAAGAATATATCTTGTCAATGTAGCAGGCGATGCTACCTACGGCAAGGATGCAGTGCCGTCCGTATGGCACAATATGATGCAGCTTGAGAATGACCTTCCTGATATTCTCGAAAGTGGCGAGATCGGGGAGCAGATTGCCTACGGGTCGTCATATTCAGTACCGCATTATTTCTATTGCTATCCTAACGGGACAGAGCAGGACAGCTCGGATGAGGTCTGGTCTGCAAGATATACGAGACTTGTGGTTGAGGTCAAGGTGGACGGAGTGCCGTATTATTACCCTGTGTCAGTGCCTGACATAAAGTCCAACCATAAATATGAGATTACGGAGCTGAAGATAACAAGGCTTGGCTCGGATTCACCGGATGAGCCTGTGTCCGTTCAGGAAGCTTCGTTTACAGTATCCGTACAGGATTGGACTCCAGGTACATCAGGTACAGTTGAAATCTAAAGAAAATACAGTCATGGAAAGAATGTCGTCCGTATTTGTGAGCTTGATAATGGTCATTGCTTTCAGCATGGGGTGTTCGGTGAAGGAGGACAGGAGTGTTTGTCCCTGTGTCATGATGCTTGATTTCAGCGGGGTAGATCCAGACAGGACAGACTCATTGGTCATGAGCGTCCTGTCGGCGGACGGCTTTATTCATAAAGATACTGTATTCAGTGACAGTTTTGCTGCCGTATGTGAGGTCCCTGTTCCTCGTGGCGGAGTTCAGGTCAATATCTATTCTGTGGAAAACGGTCAGGAGGATTTTTCATGGATGATGGACGGGGACGGGGCTTCATTGGAGATTCCTTTGGGGAATGAATGTCCTGCAGTCAACATGTTTTCACGATTTGTGGATACCGGGGCGGAATCCGTATATGTGCCTGTGGCTCTCGGCAAGAATTACTGCAATCTGACAATCCGTTTGCTGACAGACGGTCAGACAGACCTTTGGCTGTCAGTAGAAGGGAATATCTGCGGCTATTCCAGGAATGGTGCCCCGATGGCAGGAAATTTCAGCGTTACACCTGAGATGGACGCAGAAGGGTATTGCAGTGTCAGAATACCAAGACAGACTGACAGTTCGTTGAGGCTCGTGATTTCCGATGAAGACGGTATCCTGCGTGAATTTGCAGTGGGAGAGTACATCGTCGAAAGCGGCTATGACTGGAGCGCCTATGATCTTGAAGATGTGGAGATAGACATCGATTATTCGAAGGCAGAAGTCACTTTCGTCATCAACGACTGGGAGATGACCTTTGATATCAATGTCGAGATATGAAAAGGTCCGGGTAAGGACAGGTTTTAATTTTTTCTTCTAAAAATTGGTATCTGAAAAATATTTTCTATCTTTGCAGTCACTTTTGAGGCGCAGGTGGCGAAATTGGTAGACGCGCTACTCTCAGGAGGTAGTGCCAGAAATGGCATGTCAGTTCGACTCTGATCCTGCGCACCGGGGATGATAGAGCAATCTTTCATCCCTTTTGTTTTTAGTAACAGGTTGAAATTGTATTAGATATGAAAATCGTATTTCTGGATTCGGCAACGATGGGAGATGTCTCATTTGCTCCCATATCTTCATTGGGGGATCTTATCTGCTATCCTGTTTCAAGCCGCGAAGAGGCTTTGGCAAGGGCTGCTGATGCGGAGGTGCTCATCGTGAATAAAGTGAAAGTGGACAAGGAACTGATAGATTCTGCTCCACATCTCAAACTTATATGCGAGGCAGCTACAGGGGTGAACAATATCGATATGGAGTATGCAGCTTCCAGGGGAATTCCTGTCCGTAACGCAGTGGGGTATTCCACGGATTCAGTAGTACAGACTACATTCATGGTGATACTTTCTTTGGTGGGCAGATGCCGCTATTTCGATGATTTCGTCAAATCAGGAGAATATTCCCGCAGCGAAATATTCACTGATGTGAGCAAGATGTTTTTCGAACTCAAAGGCAAGAGGATGGGAATAGTCGGTCTTGGCAACATAGGAAGCAAAGTGGCTGAGATTGCAGAGGCGTTCGGGATGCAGGTAAGCTATTTTTCAACTTCTGGGACATCTCATTCCAAAAAGTATCCGAGTGTGGCATTGGATGAACTGATGTCGCAGTCGGACATAATATCCGTGCATGCCCCGTATAATGAAAGGACTGCCGGACTCATCGGAGAGAAAGAGCTGCACATGATGAAGCCGAGTGCGTACATCGTGAATATGGGCAGGGGAGGAATCATCGACGAGGCAGCCCTTGCGTCTGTGATAGATGAAGGAAAGATTGCCGGAGCAGGTGTCGATGTCTTCACGGCTGAGCCTCTCCCGGCTGACAATCCTTTGATGAAAGTCCGCAACAAGGACAGGCTCATACTTACTCCTCATATCGGATGGGCAAGTGTCGAGGCAAGAGAAAGGCTTGTCGGCATGATTGCGGCCAATATCGCAGAAGAATACCATCTGTAACCAATGCTTGCAGGAAGATGGTGATCAGAAAGCTGTTCCGCTTTGAAGCGGCGCATATCGTCAGAGGCTGCAGTACCGACAGGTGCAGATGGAACATACACGGACATAGTTTCAAGGTGGAGCTCATGTTGCGGTCCGATACTCTGGACAATGCCGGCATGGTAATGGACTTCAGCCTTATGAAGCCGTGGATCAAGGATTTGTTCGAGTCAGTCGACCATTCCTATCTTATGTGGTCGCAGGAGAGTGAAGAGTTTAAGCAGAGCATACGGGAAATGTCCCGCAGATGGGTGGAATTCCCTTTCTCTCCTACAGCGGAGAACCTGGCCAGGTATTTCCACTGGTTTGCCCAGAAAATTCTGGACAGGACAGTTTTCCTGAATGGAGAAAACGGTGTCGCAGTAAGTTCTGTGAGAGTGCATGAAACTGATACGGGGTACGCGGAGACGGAAGGTATGGAACCTCTTGTCATGGAAATGGGGAATATTCCTCTGTCGGATTTCGTGTTTTCTCCGGAAATCCTGTCTGACACAGGGATCGGGGAGGTCATGTCTGTTCTGAAATCCGAGGATGCGGTATTTACATACAGATAGTGCCTATGTCGAAAGTGATTATAGATGCTGTGACCGGTGTTGGTGTGCCTGATTCCTTGTCTGATGGCAAGTCTGCCGGGCCATATATCGATGTAAACGAATGCTTTTGCGAAGCGTTTCAGGGCGAGGGTGCATATTCAGGTGTGCCGGCCCTCTTCCTCAGGGTCGCTGGGTGCCATGTCGGTTGCAGGTGGTGCGATACAAAGGAGGCATGGGGCAGGGGAATACGGTTTTCTGTATCCGATTTGGTGTCTGTCTTTGATTCCAACGGTCTGGTGCAGCTTATGGAAAGAGGTCATCATCTTGTGGTGACAGGAGGAAGTCCTTTGCTGCAGCAGGATTCTCTTGTTGTTTTTCTTCGTGAGCTTTCCTCGAAATGTAATGTCAAGCCTTTTATAGAGATCGAAAATGAATGCTCGATGGTTGTGTCAAGGGACTGCGAGAGCCTTTTCGGTCTGATAGATTGCTGGAACTGTTCTCCCAAGTTGTCGGGGTCAGGAGTGCCTGAAGAGAAGAGGTATTGTCCAGATGCTGTGAGACAGGTGGTCTCTATGGCGAAGGAGTCCTGGTTCAAGTTTGTGGTGTCTCCGGATCATCTGTCCGAAGACTGGTACGAAATAGACAGGTTGTTTATCCGTGACGGTCTTGTCTGCAAGGACCGGATAATCCTTATGCCTGAAGGCTCCGGTCCTGAAGAACTCTGCAGTGACCGAAGGGCTGCGGTGGCTGAATTTGCCGTGTCGCATGATGTCCGCTACAGCGAAAGGGTGCATGTCAATCTCTACGGCCGCCGCAGGTCCGTCTGAAACATCTCTTTAAAGTTCGGAGCCGACGAGCAGCAGGACGGCACACTCATCCCCACCGGATCACATTCAGAGTGTTGCACTTTGGGCACCTTTGATGACGTCTTACTTTTGTCATTTTAGAACTTTGATGAAACGAGTTTCATCAAAGTTCTTGTAATTATCCTTCTATCAAAATTTTATATATGATATCACCAACTGGTTTTGTCCACATTACCA
>JADIMD010000086.1 GCA_017695015.1 Candidatus Cryptobacteroides faecigallinarum
GGCCAATAATACGCCTAATTTTAAATAACAATTATTTTATGACTATCCACATTATTACCCTCCCGGAAAGAGAAGCCGATCGCGCAGGTGTGTGTTGACCTGCGAATTTCTCGTACACCGTCCACGGATTAGGGGCATTTTGTGGATAACCTCATCATTTTTCCTACTCTGTCCACAGAACAACCGCCTTTTGTGGACGATAGGCTGTTAATCGAGGCTCTGTCCACGGAATGGCGTCATCTTGTGGACAACCATGTGTCCCAGCGTCAGTGATTCACGGAGTACGAACACGGTATTTGTTTATATCGCTGGAAATCAGTGTATTATAAATAGGCCTTGTTCGTAGACCCTACTCTAAAATACGGACCACAAACAAGGGCTTTTTGTATCTCGTTGTAAACCAGTATGATATAAGAGCGACATGTTCGTGCTCCGTGTCCCACCATGGAGAAGTGCGCAAGGGAGATACTACCAAAAAGCGTATATTGATGATCGCCTGCGCAGATGTCGGTTGAGAAGCCGAGACATGCGCAGAGAGAATGCCTCTCAAGGCGCAGGATAAGGGTCGCATGCGCACTTGTCAGGATATGAAAAATAATAATTGGAGAAAAAACAGATTCTTCGCTGTCGCTCAGAATGACAGGAAGAGATTCAGAATGACAGAAAGGACCTCAGAATAACAAAATGATGCCCTGTCATCCTGAACGGAGTGAAGGATCTGGGAGGCCCTCTGCGCAGATATACTGTTGCGCCTTGGCAGAACAAAAATTTGTTCTGCTCTTGGCTTCTGAGTATATTTGCAGGATAACTGTGTACAGACTATGAAACGGATAATTATTGTTCTGGCAATGATGATGTCAATGGCAGGATGCAACAAGGTGAATCCATTCCTTTTCGAATGGAAATCCAATTACGGGATGCCGCCTTTCGATGAGATTCGTGAGGGGCAGTATATGCTGGCTGTGAAGATGGGCATGCGGCAGCAGGCTTCTGATGTGGATGCAATCATAGCCAATGCCGACGAGCCGACATTCGAGAACACGATAGCGGCGTATGACCGTTCAGGCGGGACTTTGGACAGGGTTACCGGGGTACTCTTCAACCTTTCGGAGACTGATGCCACTCCAGCGATGCAGAGGCTGGTCGAGAAGGTGCTGCCTTTGTTGTCCGAGCATAACGACAATATTTTCATGAACCCCTATTTCTTCGAGAGGGTGAAATATCTTTATGACAGGAAGGGGTCGCTCGGGCTCGACAGGGAGCAGGAGATGGTGCTGGACAATATTTACCGCAGGTTTGTGAACAACGGTATCTCTTTGGACGAAGCCGGGCAGGCGAGAATGAGGGAGATCAACAGGGAGCTTTCTTCGCTGGAATACGAGTTCGGCAACAGGCTTCTTGCCGAAAACAATGCTTTTGCGGACAGGTTCGGGGTTACTGTGTCTGAATATGCTGCTGAAATGGCTTCGTGCAGCGACCGCGCGCGCAGGGAAGAGTTGTTCAAGGCTTATTCATCCCGAGGGAATCATGGGGACAGGAACGATACCAAGGAGCTCGTGCTTGACATAATGCGTCTCAGGATAGAGAAGTCGGCATTGCTCGGGTATGACACTCCTGCGGACCAGATTCTGTCCGACAAGATGGCCCATGATGCAGCGACTGTGGATGCTTTTCTTGAGACGATTTTCCGTCCTGCAGTAGCCAAGGCAGAGGAGGAGATTGCGGACATGCAGGCAATCATGGATGAAGATGTGGCTGCCGGGATTCTGCCTGATGATTCCACTTCTGTTATCCGTCCGTGGGACTGGGCGTATTATGCTGAAAGGGTGCGTGAGAGGAAATACAATCTCAACGAGGCTGAGACAAGGCCTTATTTCCGGATGGAGAATGTCAGGGAAGGGGTTTTTGCTAATGCGCACAGGCTTTACGGGCTGAATTTCCGCAAGCTTGACAGTGTGCAGGTCTATCATCCTGATGTGGAGGCTTTTGAAGTCACGGATTCAGACGGGTCTCTGGTCGGTTATCTGATGACGGATTATTTCCCGAGGTCCACCAAGCGCGGTGGGGCATGGATGAACAACTTCCTTCCTCAGTATGTGGACAGGCATGGGGATGACCACAGGCCTGTGATAGTCAATGTGGGCAATTTCACTAAGCCTACGGAGGATACACCTTCGCTCCTCACTCTTGATGAAGTGGGCACGATGTTCCATGAGTTCGGGCATGCTTTGCACGGGCTTCTCAGCCGCTGCACCTACAAGACTGTCAGCGGAACTTCAGTTGCCCGTGATTTCGTGGAGCTTCCGTCACAGATCAACGAGAACTGGGCATTCCAGCCTGAAGTCCTTGCAACATATGCAAGGCATTATCAGACTGGAGAGGTGATCCCGGATTCGCTCGTGGCAAAGATAAACGCTGCTTCGAAGTTCAATCAGGGTTTCATTACTACGGAGCTTGCCGCGGCTGCGATTTTAGACATGAAATGGCATGAGCTTTCTTCCATTGAGGTGGATGCCGATTGTCCGTATGCTTCTTCCGTTCCTGCAGGGGACGGCAAGATGCTGATAGACCCGGAGAAGTTCGAGTCATATGTTTGTGGGCAGATGGGGCTTATAGACGAGATAATTCCGCGTTACCGTACCACTTATTTCAACCATATCTTCAACAGCGGATATTCTGCCGGGTATTACAGTTACCTTTGGGCGGAAGTGCTTGACAAGGATGCTTTCGAGCTGTTCAAGAAGAACGGGATTTTCGACAGGAAGACTGCCATGTCGTTCAGACGCAACATCTTGGAGAGGGGAGGAAGCGAAGATCCGATGGTGCTTTACAGGAAATTCCGTGGTGATGATCCCGATCCTGCTGCACTTCTCCGTGCCCGTGGTCTCGCGGACAGTCTTTGATATTTCCAACCTTTCATAATAGGAAAAACTGCGGATTCTACTCCGCAGTTTTTATGTAAAATTGCGGATTTCATTCCGCAATTTGTGTTTTTAGACCCGTTTTTCTTCAAATTGAGGAACAGAATCCGCAAATATTTAAAAAATTGCGGATTTCATTCCGCAAATTTGTATATTTGCAAAAAAGAAGGAAATATGGAGATGAGTCAATTATTTGATCTGTATTCTGTGAAACTGTCCGAGACAGATACCAGGTTTGTCCGTTATCTGCATGACAGGATAAATTGGGATTCAAGGCTGATTGTTATAGTGGGGACCAGAGGAGTCGGTAAGACGACCATGATTCTCCAGCATATTCTGCTGACTGATGCAGTGAAGGAGTCATTGTATATCGCGGCTGACAACACATATTTTTCGACCAATACTCTTTTTGACACGGCTTCTGCTTTTGTGAAGGGTGGGGGCAAGGTGCTTTATATAGACGAAGTCCATAAGTATCCGGACTGGTCGAGGGAGGTGAAGATGATGTATGATTATCTTCCAGATCTCAGGGTCGTTGTGACAGGGTCGTCTATCCTCGATATCGTCAAGGGTACTGATGCAGACCTGAGCCGCCGTGCAATCCCTTATACTATGGAGGGGCTGTCTTTCCGCGAGTATTTGAATTCCTCTCTTGGATTGCATGTGGAGCCGCTTTCTCTCGATGATATCATTGCCGGCAATATTGCCCTTCCTCAGGAGATCAAGCATCCTCTTGTGCATTTCAAGGATTATCTCACCAAAGGATATTTCCCGTTTTTCAGTCAGGACGATTATTTTATCCGTCTGGAAAATGTCATAAACCATACTATGGAAATAGATATTCCTGCTTTTGCCGGGATGAGTGTAGCGACATCCAGGAAGCTAAAAAAGCTGCTTTATGTCATTTCCCGGAATGTCCCGTTCAAGCCGAATTTTTCGGAAATCGGAAGATCTTTGTCTATGGACAGGGGAACTGTGGCGGATTATATGGTGTATATCGAGAAATCAGGACTGACAAGGCAGCTGAATATGTCAGGAGGGGGAATGTCTCTTCTTGAAAAACCCGAGAAAGTGTATCTCGGCAACACAAATTTCATTTATGCCCTTTCTGACGGGATGCAGAATCCGGGAAATGTCAGGGAGACTTTTTTCTTTTCTGCAATGTCAGTCAATCATACTGTAATGGCGTCCCCTGTGTCAGATTTTATTGTGGACGGACATACTTTTGAGGTGGGCGGCAAAGGTAAGACCGGCAAGCAGGTCAAGGATGTTGAGGATGCCCATATCGTCAAGGATGATATCGAGCATGCATATATGAATATCATTCCTCTTTGGGCTTTCGGTCTTAACTATTGATTCCCTCCTGGACTTGTTCCGGTCATTCGGACTCCGTTGTCATTCTGGATTTGTCCTGTCTGTTGTCCTGAATGTTTTCCTGTCATCCTGAACGGAGTGAAGGATCTGAAAAAATACCCGGCAGAAGCGTTTCGGCTTTCTGTCGGGTATTCTTGTCTGGCGTCCTGTGCGGCTCTCAGATGAGCGCTTCTCCTGTCATCTCTGCAGGCTGAAGGATACCCATCAGTTTGAGAATGGTAGGAGCGACATCGGCGAGCTTGCCGTCCTTGACATGGTCAACTCCGGCATTGATGACGATGAACTGCACTTCATTGAGCGAGTGTGCTGTGTTCGGAGAGCCGTCTGCATTATAGGCATGGTCTGCATTTCCGTGGTCTGCAGTCAGAAGGACAGCGTAACCGTTTGCTACGGCTGCTTCCACCACTTCCTTGACACATTTGTCTATCTTGGCAACTGCCCTGCAGATAGCCGAGAACACACCTGTATGTCCCACCATGTCCCCATTCGCGAAGTTGAGGATGATCATGTCCTGTTTCCCTGTGTTGAGCTCTGCCACAAGTTTCTCGGTGACTTCCTGTGCGCTCATTTCAGGCAGAAGGTCGTAGGTAGGGACCTTCGGTGAATTGACCAGTATCCTGTCTTCGTTCTCGAATTGGGTTTCGCGTCCTCCGTTGAAGAAGAATGTCACATGGGCATATTTCTCTGTCTCTGCGATGCGGAGCTGGTGCTTGCCTGCCTTGGAAACCACTTCTCCGAGGGTATTCTGTACATTTTCCTTGTCGAAAAGGATGTGCAGGCCCTTGAATGATGCATCATACGGAGTGAGGCAGCAGTAGTAGAGCGGAAGGGTCTTCATCCCGAAGTCCGGCATGTCCTGCTGGGTGAGAACTGCGGTGATTTCCCTTGCCCTGTCGTTGCGGAAGTTGAAGAAAATCACGGCATCGCCCTCCTGTACGGTGCCAACCGGCTTGCCGTCACCCCCAGTGATGACAATAGGTTTGATGAATTCGTCGGTAACGCCTTCAGCATAGGACTCTTCGATTGCGTCGGTCGCAGAGGTGGCATTCTTGCCCTCTCCCTTGACCAGCATGTCGTATGCCAGTTTGATACGCTCCCATCTCTTGTCCCTGTCCATCGCATAGTAGCGACCGCAGACTGAGGCTACCTTTCCTGTGCTTTCTGCCATTTTGCTTTCAAGCTCGGCAACGAAGCCCTTGCCGCTCTTCGGGTCTGTGTCGCGTCCGTCCATGAAGCAATGTACGAACACTTTGTCAAGTCCGTATTCCTTTGCCACTGCAAGGAACTCGTAGACATGTGCGAGAGAGCTGTGTACTCCTCCCATTGAAGCAAGCCCCATGAGGTGGAGCTGCTTGCCTGACTGTTTCACATAGTCGTATGCAGCCTTGATCTCTGCGTTTTCAAGCAGCTTGTGGTCGCGGCATGCCCTGTTGATTTTCACGAGGTCCTGGTATACGACCCTTCCAGCTCCGAGGTTGAGATGCCCTACTTCGGAGTTGCCCATCTGCCCGTCAGGCAGACCGACATATTCTCCGCAGGCCTGAAGATGCCCGAACGGGTATTTTGCCCTGAGGGAGTCGATATACGGTGCTCCCTGGGTATAGATTGCATTTGTCCAGTCATGTTTGCCCTCGCCCCATCCGTCGAGGATCATTAGAAGAACTTTCTTGTCCATAATATCTGTAATTTATACTTTCTCTATCAAGCGCTGCAAATATAAGTAAAAAAGGATTAACTTTGCGTGCGGCTGGACCATAATGCGAAAGCCGGAGTTAATATTTGATCATATGGCAGAAAGAAAAGACCGCAGAGGCAAGAAAGACGGCAGGTCCCGTTTCGGGAAGCAGAAAAAGACCAAGATTTTACCTGAATACATAGGGCGGGTGCAGATGACCCGTGAAGGGTATATCTTTGTGATTGTGGACGATCTTGACGAAGATGTGTTTGTCAAGGCCTCCAAGACAATGGGAGCCCTGAACGGGGACACTGTCAGGGTTGCCGTGACAAAAGAGAAGACCGACAGGATGCGGAAGGAGGGGAAGGTGCTGGAGATAGTGTCACGGTCTCCGAGGCCTTTTGTGGGCATACTGCATGTGGTGGGCAACCAGGCATGGGTGCTGATGCAGAGCAGGACAATGCCATATGATATCGGTGTTTCCATCGAAGATGTCGCGAAAAAGGGGGCAGTGTCGGGCATGAAGGTCGCTGCGATGGTGGACGGATGGCCCAAGGGCGCTCCTAATCCTCTCGGGCATATCGTGGATGTGCTCGGAGAGCCTGGAGAGAATGATACGGAAATGCATGCCATTCTGGCTGAATATGCCTTGCCATACCGGTTTGAGCCTGAAGTGGAGAATGCAGCGGATGACATCTCGGAGGAGATAACGGCAAAGGACAGGCAGGAGCGCAGGGATTTTTCAGATGTGCTCACATTCACTATAGACCCGGCTGACGCCAAGGACTTCGATGACGCCCTTTCGTTCCGAACCCTCGACAACGGCAATTACGAAGTGGGAGTCCATATCGCTGATGTCACCCATTACGTCCACCCTGGCTCGGTCGTGGACGATGAGGCCAAGACAAGGAGCACTTCGGTATATCTCGTGGACAGGACTGTGCCGATGCTGCCCGAAAAACTTTCCAACAAGCTGTGCTCTCTCCGTCCGGGAGAGCCGAAACTCACTTTTTCAGCTGTATTCGAACTCACTCCTCTCGGAAGGGTTGCATCCCAGTGGTTCGGCAGGACGATCATCAATTCCAATTACAGATTCGCATATGAGACTGCCCAGCAGATAATAGACGCAGGGCAGAAGGCAATGAAAATGGAGCTCCGTGGAGGGACTGACGGCAGGACCGGGGGAGCAGACTCTGCGCATGTCGCCGACAAGGACGGCTCTGCCATGGGAGAAGGCGTCACAGAAGGGATGCTTATACCTGACGAACTGAAGTCTGCCATCCTCACCCTCAACAGCCTTGCTCTCAAACTGCGCAAGAAGAGGTTTGCCGCCGGGGCCATCAGCTTCGAAAGGCCGGAGATGAAGGTCGAGGTGGACGAAAAGGGCCGTCCGGTGCGTGTCTACCAGAAAATTTCCAAGGAAGCCAACTGGCTGATCGAGGAGTTCATGCTGCTTGCCAACAGAAGCGTGGCGGAATTTGTGGCAAGGCAGAAAAAGACTTTTGTCTACCGTGTCCACGACGAACCGAACCAGGAGAAACTGGAGAATCTCCGGTCATTTGTCCGTAATTTCGGATACACTCTCGGTCCTACAGGCACGGGCAAGGAGATTTCTAAGGAGCTTAACGGACTTTTCGCTGCCGCAAAGGACAAGCCTGAGTTCAATGCCATCGAGCTGCTGTCACTCAGGACAATGGCAAAAGCACGCTATGATACTGAGAATATCGGCCATTATGGGCTTGCTTTCAAGTATTACACCCATTTCACTTCTCCTATCCGCCGTTATCCGGACATGATGGTCCACCGCCTTCTGGCAAAATATCTTTCGGGAGCTGAATCGCAGAAGAAAGATTTTTATGATACGCAATGCAAATACTGTTCGGAAAGGGAAGTGGTGGCTGCAGAGGCAGAGCGGTCAAGCATCAAGTACAAGCTTGTGGAGTTCATGCAGGACAAGGTGGGCTATGAATTCGAAGGTCATATCTCAGGTCTCACGGAGTGGGGAATGTATGTCGAGATCGAGCCTACCAAGATTGAGGGCATGGTGGCGCTCAGGGACATCCGTTCGGACTATTTTGAGTTCGATGAGGAGAAATACAGGATTGTCGGCAGGCAGTCGCATATCGTGTACACCCTTGGTGATCCTGTGAAAATCAGGGTAAAGAAGACCAATATAGAGCAGAAGCAGCTGGATTATGAATTGGTGGAGACAGGTCTGGAGACCCGTGAAGAGCAGTCCAAGCCTAAATCTTCGCGGCAGGATGTCACCGGGCCAGGGGCGAACAAGGCTGCAAGGAAAGAGAAAGTGCGCCGTGCAATAGCGGCATCCAAGAAAAAGGCTGCCAAGAAAGGCAGGAAATGATGTGGAAGCGACAGTAGTGAAACATACGGGAAGCCATTATCTGCTTTCCTCCCTTCCGGAATGGCATCTTTTCCCGGCTGTGCTGAGGGGGAAGATCCGTCTGAAAGGCAGCAATGCCACCAATCCTGTTGCCGTTGGGGACCGCGTGCGCTATGAGTTCGTTCCGCAGTCAGGACAGTCGGATGTGGCAGCGGACGGTAATGATGCTGCAGGGAAAGAAGTCCCGACCGAGCAGAATCCGGCAGTGATAACGGAGGTGCTTCCACGTAAGAACTATGTCATCCGCCGTTCCACCAACCTGTCGCGCCAGTCGCACATCATTGCAGCGAATGTGGACAGGGCATATATAGTGGTCACGGTCGATTTCCCGGAGGTGAAGCTCCCGTTCTTGGACAGGCTTCTTGTCACTTGCGAGGTTTACAATGTCCCTGCGACAATAGTCCTGAACAAATGCGACCTGTATGGTGAGGACCATGAAGACAGGGTGCATGCTTTCCATGCCATTTATGAAGGTGCAGGCTATCCAGTGATGGATGTGTCCGCCATGACGGGAATGGGGATAGATGCCCTCCGTGATGCATGCAAAGGGTCGGTGTCGTTGTTTTCCGGGGTCTCAGGAGTGGGGAAATCGTCTCTGATAAAGGCTCTTGACCCTTCTCTCGACCCGAAAGTGGGGGAGATATCGGATGCCCATCTGCAGGGTAAGCACACCACCACTTTCTATGAGATGTACCGTCTGGCTTCGGGAGGTTTTATCATCGACACCCCCGGCATCAGGGGATTCGGCCTTGTGGACCTCGGCAGGGAAGAGATTGCCCTGTATTT
>JADIMD010000087.1 GCA_017695015.1 Candidatus Cryptobacteroides faecigallinarum
CTGCCGCACCTATGATTTCTTCGCCTGTCTGTGCGTCAATTACCTTTCCCCGTATTGTCCATGAAGATTTGTCGGTAGAAATGATGACCTTGCTGTCATCTGAGCTGTCCGCTGCGTATTTTCCCTCCGTAATTAGAGGAGCCGCCAACAGAATTGCGGACAAAAATAGCTTTGAATACATAACTGCCTTATTTTGAACTGCCTTAATTCGATGGCAAAAGTATCCTCAAAAAATTTCCGGAAAATGTTGAAATGATTAAGATTATGTAAAGCCGGTTACAATTATGTGAAATCTTGTGCGATGAAAATCACTTGCAAATTAAAAAGCGTATATAAGGAATAATCACTATATTTGCAGTCAAAATTTTTACGGATGCAGACTATAGTTAATTCCCAGATTCCCGAAGGTCTTACCTTCGATGACGTATTGCTTGTTCCTGCACGCTCTGAGGTTCTCCCCAGAGATGTAGATGTCACGACAGAATTCTCAAGGAATATCAAGCTCCACACTCCTATCGTTTCAGCCGCAATGGATACTGTGACTGAATCCGAGCTTGCTATCGCCATTGCGCGTTCTGGCGGTATCGGTGTGATCCACAAGAACATGACCATCGATCAGCAGGTGGCTCAGGTCCGCAGGGTGAAGAGGGCGGAAAACGGCATGATCTACGACCCTATCACAATCAGACCGGATGCGACTGTAGGCGCTGCCCTCGGAATGATGGCACAGCACCATATAGGCGGTATCCCGGTTGTGGACGCCAACAATTATCTGATAGGTATTGTGACCAACAGGGATCTGAGGTTCCAGGACAATATGGGACTGCCTGTTTCTGAGGTGATGACATCCGAAAACCTTGTTACCGCACCTCAGGGAATAGGTCTTGAAGAGGCTACCAACATCATCAGGAACCACAAGTTCGAGAAACTTCCTGTGGTTGACAAGGACGGAAAGCTTGTAGGACTCATCACCTACAAGGACCTTATGAAGATAAAGGACAATCCTATCGCGTCCAAGGATTCCAAGGGCCGTCTTCTCGTGGCAGCTGCCGTAGGCGTGAAGTCGGACACTATAGAAAGGATAGAGATGCTCACCAATGCCGGTGCCGATGCAGTTGTGATAGATACCGCGCACGGACATTCCGTATATGTCCTTGAGGTCATCAAGAAGGCTTGCAAGGCGCTCCCTGGCATCGAGATAGTTGCAGGAAATGTCGCTACCGGCGAGGCTGCCAAGGCTTTGGCGGAGGCTGGTGTAAGCGGAGTCAAGGTGGGAATAGGCCCTGGCTCCATCTGCACTACCCGTGTGATTGCAGGTGTCGGCATGCCGCAGCTCACAGCGGTGATGCTGGCTGCCGAGGCGCTCAAAGGTACAGGAATTCCTATCATAGCTGACGGTGGCATCAGATATTCAGGAGATGTCGTAAAGGCTCTTGCAGCCGGAGCGAGCACGATTATGGCAGGCTCTCTCTTTGCCGGAGTCGAGGAATCTCCTGGAGACACTATCATCCTGAACGGAAGGAAATTCAAGTCATATCGCGGAATGGGTTCTCTTGAAGCCATGCAGCAGGGCTCAAAGGACAGGTACTTCCAGGACATGGAAGACGATGTCAAGAAGCTTGTTCCGGAAGGCATAGTCGCTCAGGTGCCGTACAAGGGAACGCTCTCCGAGGTGGTCTACCAGCTTGTGGGAGGTCTCCGCGCCGGGATGGGCTATGTCGGGGCAAAGGACATCAAGTCTCTGCGGTCGGCCAAGTTCGTCCGCATCACCAATGCCGGATATATCGAGAGCCATCCGCATGATGTCACCATCACCCGCGAGTCTCCAAACTATTCGAGATAGCAGATGAAGAGACTGGGGACAGTGCTTGCACTTATCCTGCTTTCGCTGGCAACCATGACTTCTTGCAGACTGGTCAATTCCATATTGCATGATGAAGAAGTGGTGGCGAAAGCAGGTGGCAGCATGCTCTATAAAAGCGAAGTTACCAGACTCATCCCCGACGGGGTGTCGAAGGAGGACAGTCTCCGTCTCGCAATGCAGTATATCAATTCCTGGGCATCGGACATGGTCTTCCTGGACATAGCCGAGAAGCAGCTGTCCAAGGCCGAGAAAGATGTTTCCAAGGAACTTGAAGCATACAGGCGCTCCCTGCTGAAATTCCGCTATGAGCAGCTGTATGTGAACGAGCGGCTGGACACTACGGTGACAGAAGATGAAATAGAAAAATATTATGCCGCGCATTCGGCTGATTTCATCCTCCAGAGACCGATTGTGAAAGCCTGCTATATGAACATGCTTCCGGAATCCCCCAATTTCGAAATGATGAAGGACCTTATGTCATCTCCGGACGAGGACTCCCTGTGGGAGGCAGGGCAGGTGGCTGCATCATCTTCCGACACTTTCACATATTATTCCGGCAAATGGGTGGATGCAACCATCCTTGCCGAAGATATGGGAGTGGATTACCGGACTCTTCTTCCCCTGAAACCCGACACTTTTATCGAGACCGCCGGGCTCAACGGGAAGAGGAATGTGGCATTTGTTATAGAAGTCATTGACAGCGGGTCGGTCCCTCCTGTGGAATATTGTTCCGGAAGGATTGAAGATATCATCCTGAGCGCGAGAAAGCATCAGCTGACGGAGTCTTTGGAACAGGAGTTGCTGAAGGACGCCCGCGGGAAAGGTAAAATCATAATATATTGAGTCCAATGAAGTATATAAAGATAGCCCTGGCAGTGGCAGCAGCCGTATTGTCTTATGCAGCATCGGCACAGAAATATACAGGAGGTCTTATAGACAAATCCATAGCTGTTGTGGGAAACGAGATGATCATGCTGTCCGATATAGAGCAGGAAGTGCAGATGCGCAGGGCGCAGGGTCTCGCCTCTGACAGGAATATCCGCTGTGAGCTGCTGGAGCAGATGCTCGTGTCCAAACTCTTCCTGATGCAGGCAAGGGTGGACTCCCTGACAGTCAACCAGGATGCTGTCGAAGGTGATCTGAGCAACCGTATAGACCAGATCAGGACACAGCTCGGGGGAGATGAGCAGGTCGAAAAATATTTCGGAAAGCCTCTTTATAAGCTTCGCGAAGAATGGAGAAGGACAATCGAGGACCAGAACCTGACTATGATGATGCAGCAGCAGATTGCATCCAAGATTCCGGAAATGACTCCTTATGATGTGGAGAAATATATCGAGAAGACCGATCCTGAAGACCTGCCTGTAGTCCCTGTCAAGTATCAGCTGAGCCAGATATGCATTTATCCGGACAGGGAGGCGGCAAACAATGCTGTCAAGGAAAGACTTCTTGCTATCAGGGAAAGAATCATAAACGGAGAGAAATTCTCCACGCTTGCCCGTATCTATTCCCAGGATCCGGGTAGTGCAAGAAGGGGAGGAGAACTCGGTATGGCGTCAAAGTCCATCTTCTGGCCGGCATTTTCGGACGCGGCGATGTCTCTAAGGCCAGGAGTCGTCTCCCAGATAGTCGAGACACCGGACGGTTTCCATATAATCGAAGTCCTGGAGAAGAAAGGGGACATGTTCAATGCCCGTCATATCCTGATGAAGCCTGAATACACATCCGAAGACAGGGAAAAGGCATTCAAGCAGCTGGACAGTCTCAAGACCGAGATCCTCGACAGCAATATCCCGTTCGAGCTTGCGGCAAGATTCTATTCTGAGGATCCTGCAACAAGGACCAACGGTGGCCAGATGGCGGACCCGAATACAGGTTCGGCATATTTCGAGATAGACCAGCTGAAACCTCAGGATTACAATGCCATCAAGGATCTGAAGGAAGGTGAGATTTCCGAGCCTGTAGAGTCTCTCGACAACGAGGGACGCGGTGGAATGACAGGAGGTAACACCGTATACAAAATCATCAAGGTAGACAAGATCATACCTGCCCATACTGCATCATTCGACAATGACTATGACCTTCTCCTTTCACAGGCAAGGTCTGAAAGGGAGATGGATGCAATAGACAGTTTCATCGACGAGAAGATACAGAGCACATACATAGTAATCGACCCTATGTTCAAGGACTGCCCTTTCGAGAAGGAAGGCTGGTATGAAAAATTCAGAGAAACAGAATAAGTCCGATGCCTTTCCGGAAATTTCCCATATTTGCCGTTTTGCTGACAGCATTGCTGTTGCCTGCAGCTGCCTTTGCCCAGGAGCAGCAGGAGGACAGTCTCGTGCGTCTTGACTATGCACAGACGGCAGAACTGCTGGAAATAAACGGACAGAGCATAAGGAAAGTTGTCGGTCCTGCAAGATTCTTCCACAACAACACCTATCTTCTTTGCGATACTGCGATGTGGAATATAGACACCGACATCATAGATGCCATAGGTAATGTAAGCATCAAGCAGGAGGGGACTGAGCTGACGAGCGAGAAGATGGTCTACAGGGTCAAGCTCAATCTGGCGGAATTCCGCGGACAGATGGTACAGCTTGAGGACAGTGACCACAACACATTGAGGACCAAACATCTGGATTATAATACAAAGGACAGTGTGGCCGTATTTTCTTTCGGAGGTTCGATGAGGGACAAGGACGGGCAGATCATCGAAAGCGAGCACGGGACATACGATGCGAAAATCAAGACATTCACATTCAGCAGGGATGTGAACATGTTCACGGATTCCATTTTCGTCAAGACATCATCTCTCATCTACGAGTCGGACAAGAGCCTTGCGACTTTCGGCAGGGGCACTGATGCATGGCAGGAGGACAACATGCTTTCCTCTGATGCAGGCTGGTATGACAGGGGAAGGGAGATTTTCTTTTTCAGGGACAATGTCCATGTGATGTCGGACACTCAGGAAGGCTGGAGCGACTCCCTGTATTTCTATCGGAATACCATGGATGTGAGGATGCTCGGACGGGCGCAGGTGACCGATACCACAAGAAATGTGTCGGGTCTTGCAGGAAAGATAGAGTATGTGGATTCCCTGTCCAAGGTCACTATGACAAGAAAGCCTGCAGTAGTGGCGGAAGTGGTGGAGCAGGAAAGCAGGGATACTGTATATTTCGGTGCAGATACCCTTATATATTATACGGTGAGGAAGTGCGACATCGATTCTGCTGTTGTTGCTGCATCTGCAGTGCGGCTGGAGAATCTGGATGTGGATCCTGTGGGCAATTACAGGAAAAAGGCTGCAGAGGAGGCGGCAAAGGCGGCAGCTGAAGCAGCCAAGAATGATCCTAACCGTCCTCCTGATATCCCTAAGAAGACGGAAAAGAAGTCCGAGCCCAAAAAGGAGGAAGTCACTCCTGCATCTCAGCCATCTGATTCATTACAACATTCGGATTCCCTTCAGCTGAGCGATTCCCTGTCGGTTCAGGCTGATTCTCTGATGGTGGCGGCAGATTCGCTGGCTTTCCCTGCGGATTCTCTCGGCATCATGGCGGATTCACTTGCTGTTGCCGATTCTTCAGCTCTGGTCCCTCCTCCGGATACGACAGAGATAGGTTTTGTTACGGCCTTGCGTAATGTCAAGGTATACCGCGAACAGATGCAGGTGGTATGCGACTCTCTCGAATATTCGGATCTCGATTCCCTTGCGAGACTTTTCGGGGCGCCCGTGATATGGAATGAGGTGACACAGCAATATTCTGCCGACAGTATTACCGTGGTCATCCGCAACAATGCGATGGAGAAGGCGAGTCTAATGTCCAATGCCTTCATCCATATGGAGGTGGAGGACTCGGTGTATTACAACCAGATAAAAGGGACGGAAATGCTCGCCTATTTCAGTCCTGATGGAGAACTGACCCGTTTCGATGCTCTTGGAGGGGCATCCGGACTGTTTTTCCTTGAAGAAAATGATGAGATAGCCACAGTCAACAAGAAAGAGTCGAAGATGCTGTCCGCGACTTTCAAGGACGGGGACATAGAAAGGGTGTACTATTATGATGAGGCGAAGAGCGATGCCTATCCTGTGGTCCAGCTGTCCAAGGACGAGCAGCTTCTGAAAGGTTTCAACTGGCTTCCGGAACTTCGCCCTGCAGACAGGACGGCTGTCACTCCGCTTTCGTTGAGGTCTCCTGAAAGGTCAAAATACAAGGCACGGCCAAAAGCTGCATACAAACAGACGGATATTTATTTCCCGGGATATATCTCGGATATATACAGACAGATAGCCGTGAGGGATTCTCTTGAAAGAATCAGAGAGATGGAGGCGCGTCAGGCTGAAGCTGAAGCAAAGGCTTTGGCAGAGGAGATGAGACTTGATTCTCTTGCAAGGGTAGATTCTCTTGCAGTTGTCGACAGTCTTGCCAGGGTGGACAGCCTTGCGGCAGCGGATTCCATTGCGGCAGCGGTGAAACTGGCGCAGGCGGACAGTATAGCGCGTGCAGACAGTATCGCATCAGCCCAGAAGGCCCTGACGATGACAGAAAAGGAACTCCGGAAAGAAAAAGCCAGGGAGGAGCGCAAAGCCGCCCGAGAGAAGCGTATCAAGGAAAAGGAGGCCCGATGGGAACGCCTTGACAAGCGCGATGCAGACAGAGCGGCGGACAAGCAGGCCAGAAAAGACGCCCGTATCCGCGAAAAGAAACGCCGCCTGCTAATGCGTGAGATTGAGCAGCGGCGTAAGGATGCGGAAGTCCTTCAGAAATACATCGAGCGTCTCGAAGCCCGTCAGGCAAGGAAAGACGCCCGGAAGAACCGTTAGTCAGTGGCAAACAGCGACACTATATTCAGTATTACCTTGCTTGCCTTTTCCATGCTTTCCAATGGAACGAATTCCAGTTTCCCGTGGAAATTGTGACCTCCAGCGAAGATGTTCGGGCAAGGCATTCCCATGAATGAAAGGTTGGCGCCGTCTGTCCCGCCTCTGATCGGCTGGATATGAGGCGTGATGCCTTCCATTTCCATGGCTTTCACGGCTTTCTCAATGATGTGGTAATGAGGCTCCACCTCTTTCCTCATATTGTAGTATTGCTGGCGGATTTCTACTGAAGCGACGCCTTCCCCGTATTTTGCATTGATGAAATCGACGCATTTGCGCAGCATTTCCTGCTTCTGCCTGAACAGGTCCATGTCGTGGTCTCTGATAATATAGGAGAATGTGGATTCTTCCACTGTTCCGTTGAATCCAACGATGTGCAGGAAGCCTTCGTAGCCTTCAGTATATTCTGGCCTTTGCTCCACCGGCAGCATGGCATTCAACTCCATTCCTATGAGAATTGAATTCATCATTTTGCCTTTGGCATAACCAGGATGGATATTCCTTCCCTGGATGTGGACCGTAGCTGCAGCGGCATTGAAATTCTCGTATTCCAGTTCTCCGATTGCACCGCCGTCCATCGTGTAGCCGTATCTTGCCCCGAATTTCTTCACATCGAACTTGACGGTTCCCCGTCCTATTTCCTCGTCAGGAGTGAAGGCTATCTTGATTTCCCCGTGCTTGAATTCGGGATGTTCCATCATGTACTGTGCGGCGTCCATTATCTCCGCCACACCTGCCTTGTCGTCTGCTCCGAGCAGGGTGGTCCCGTCGGTAGTGATGATGGTCTGCCCCCTGTATTGCAGCAGTTCAGGGAACTCGCTGACTTTCAGGCTCAGTTTTTCATTGAGCTTTATATCATTCCCGTCATAGTCAGGTATTATCTGCGGATGTATGTCTTTGCCTGAGGCGTCCGGTGAAGTGTCCACATGGGCTATGAATCCCACAGAAGGCACATCTTTCCCGCAATTTGACGGTATGGAAGCCATCACATAGCCGAATTCGTCGAGTTCTGCCCTTATTCCCATCGCTTCCAGTTCGTCCCTGAGCATCTTCAGAAGATCCAGCTGTTTGGCACTGCTTGGCTGGCTTTCCGAGTTCTCGTCAGACTGTGTGTCCACGGACACATATCTCAAAAATCTGTCAAGTATCTTTTCCATATGTTTTATTTGCTTTTGCTTACTTTCATTGCAGACATGATGATAAATGCTATAATTGCCACATAAGGTATTATGGCTATAGGCTCTGTCCATGGAGACGGCTCCATGAAAAGATCTATCTTGGCGAATTTCAGGATGGCGCTGACAACTCCCATCAGGGCACCTCCTGCTATGAATCCAGATGCTATCAATGTACCCTTTTCCTGGCGTGCTTCATTGATTTCCTTGTCTTTGCTCCTTGTGCTCACGAACCATGAGATCGCGCCTCCGACGAGCAGTGGGAGGTTCAGGTCGATAGGGATGAACATTCCGAGTGCAAACGCGAGGGCAGGCACTTTCAGAAGAGTGAGGATGATAGCTATTGCGGCCCCGATGCCGTACATCAGCCACGGAGCTCCGCCACCGTTCATCATAGGTTCGATGACCGCAGCCATCGCATTGGCTTGCGGCGCGACAAGTGCATTCTCTCCGGTGAAACCGTATGTCCTGTTGAGCACAAGCATGACTCCACCAACTGTTGCGGCAGCCACAAGGGTGCCCAGGAATTTCCAGCTTTCCTGTTTTTTCGGGGTGCTGCCTATCCAGTATCCTATTTTAAGGTCTGTTATGAATGCTCCTGCTACAGACAGGGCCGTGCATACGACACCTCCTATGATCAGGGCGGCTGTCATGCCTGCAGTTCCGTTCAGACCGCATGCCACCATTATAAGTGAAGCAAGGATAAGGGTCATGAGTGTCATTCCGCTGACAGGGTTTGACCCCACAATCGCAATGGCGTTTGCCGCTACTGTCGTGAACAGGAATGCTATCACTCCGACAACGAGCACCCCGACAACGGCAAGCCAGATGTTTTCGACGACTCCGAAAGCGAAGAACAGGAATACCGCGACAAGGGTTATGAGTATTCCGGTCACCACTATTTTCATGGATATGTCTTTCTGGGTGCGTATTGTCTCTTCTTCCTGAGGCTTTTTCTTCCTGCTGAATTCACTCGCGGCAAGTCCAACGGCAGATTTGATGACACCGAAAGATTTTATGATACCGATGATGCCGGCAGTGGCGATACCTCCGATTCCGATATGTCTCGCATATTCCGTGAAGATCTGTTGCGCAGACATTTCCCCGATTGTGCTCGTGATTCCAGTATTCATCAGGTCTATTACGCTGCCGCCCCAGAAAAGATTCATCATCGGTATGATCACGAACCATACGAGGAAGCTGCCGCAGCAGATAATGAATGCGTATTTCAGTCCTACAATATATCCGAGACCGAGCACTGCGGCCCCTGTGTTGAGCTTCAGCACCAGCTTGGCCTTGTCTGCCAGTGCGGCTCCCCAGTGCATCATCGTTGTGGAGATGGTCTCGCTCCAGAGTCCGAAAGTGGATATGATGAAATCATATGCCCCTCCTATCAGACCGCTTATCAGCAGGGTCTTGGCCCCTTTGCCTCCGCTTTCTCCGCTGACGAGGACCTGGGTGGTGGCTGTGGCTTCAGGGAAAGGATATTTCCCGTGCATTTCCTTGACGAAATATTTCCTGAACGGTATCAGAAACAGGATTCCTAAGATTCCTCCAAGGAGGGAGGAGAAGAACACTTTCGTGAAATTGACTGTCAACTCAGGATATTTTGCCTGCAATATGTAAAGGGCAGGCAGTGTGAAGATCGCACCGGCCACAATGGCTCCGGAGCATGCTCCAATGGACTGTATCATGACATTTTCGCCCAAAGAGTTTTTCCTTCCCAAGGCGCTGCTCAATCCGACGGCTATTATGGCGATAGGGATGGCTGCTTCGAATACCTGTCCCACTTTCAGTCCGAGGTAGGCGGCAGCTGCGGAAAATATGATGGTCATCAGAAGTCCTATGGACACCGACCAGGGAGTGACTTCAGGATAATTCTTGTCCGGGGATAGTATTGGTTTGTATTCTTCCCCTGCCTTGAGTTCCCTGTGGGCATTTTCAGGCAATTTTGTCTGCTTGTTTTCTTCCATTGCTTATGTTGGATGTTGTTATAATATGTACGACCGACAAATATAAGAATATAATATATTTGTTCAAAGTACGGGATAGCGTTGAAGGTAGTCTCATGATGTCTGGATAGCCGTTATTTTGGGATTTCTGAATGTCGTTTGGCGCAATGCACTGGAGTCCAGAATGTTGCCTTGGGTAGGAGTGCCCGGATGATCTTGGTGTGATCCATGTCAGGTCAGAAATCAGGCAGGGAATCCGATGATTTTTTTGAAAAAATGACGAAAAAGATTTGGAAGTAATAAAAAAGTGCGTATCTTTGCAGCCCATTTCGGAAGAAAGGGTGCTCGAAAGGGCAACAAAAGCTTCCAGAGTGGTTCAGATCATTGACAATATTGGGAAAGATAACGAGGTAAAAGCAAAGAAAGAGAAAACGAGAAGTTCAGCTAGAAATAGCGGGACTGCAATTTCGAGGCAAACGCGAAAGCGAATGTAAGATTCACTCAAAGAGAGAAGGTTACAAGAGCGGACGGGGGATGCCTGGGCTTCAGGAGGCGAGGAAGGACGTGGCAAGCTGCGCAAAGGCGCGGGGATCCGCAAGCAGGAAATGATCCGCGCATGTCCGAATGGGGAAACCCGGCGGGCCGAATGCCCGCCACCGGATGCATGTCCGGGGCGAACGCAGGGAACTGAAACATCTAAGTACCTGCAGGAGGAGAAAGAAACATCGATTCCCTCAGTAGCGGCGAGCGAAGGGGGAAGAGCCCAAACCGGGCGCGTCGAGGCGCGCGCGGGGTAGTAGGACGCGTCATAAGGGGACCTAAAGGAACCGGAACGGACTGGGAAGTCCGGCCATAGGGGGTGACAGCCCCGTACGGGCAACGGAGGGTCTTGGGACGCGGACCTGAGTACGGCAGGACACGAGGAATCCGGCCGGAATCGGCGGGGACCATCCCGCAAGGCTAAATACTACCTGAAGACCGACAGCGAACCAGTACCGTGAGGGAAAGGTGGGAAGCACCCCGGACAGGGGAGTGAAAAAGAACCTGAAACCGTCCGTTCACGAGCGGTCGGAGCACGAGAGTGCGACGGCGTGCCTTTTGCATAATGAGCCTACGAGTTGCCGTATCCGGCGAGGTTAAGGTGCCTGAGGCACGGAGCCGGAGCGAGAGCGAGTCTGAACAGGGCGTTCAGTCGGGTGCGGCAGACGCGAAACCTAGTGATCTACCCTTGGCCAGGCTGAAGGGTCCGTAGCAGGATCTGGAGGGCCGAACCGGTTTACGTTGAAAAGTGCTCGGATGAGCTGAGGGTAGGGGTGAAAGGCTAATCAAACTGGGAGATAGCTCGTACTCCCCGAAATGTCTTTAGGGACAGCCCTGTCTCTTATACACATCTCCGAGCCCACGAGACACT
>JADIMD010000088.1 GCA_017695015.1 Candidatus Cryptobacteroides faecigallinarum
GGCATCACCGCAAAGACTCTGATAAGGAAGGAGGCAGACAGGATCACCTACGATGTGCTGGAGGACCCGGACGCAGGCAGGCTCAACATGGCGGCCTTCATGTCCAAGATCCCGGGACTTGAAGAATCTCCTTCTGACGGGAAGCTGCAGTACAAGGACGGAAGGGTGGCAAAAATCCTTATTGACAACAAGGATAATCCGATAATAAACGGGCAAAGACAATATCCGATGACATTCATCCGCGCGGACTACATGTCGAAGATTGAACTTATATTGCCCGGTTCTCCTGAATACAACAATGAAGAGCCTATCCTGCTGATAACCCTTGACAGGGAGCTGCCGCTCGGCATTGCCTCGGAAATCCATGCATCGGCGCAGACGACCAACAGTTATTCTGTGTCTCCTGATGTGGTGGCGAATGTTCCTTTCATAGGGATAGGCGTCAATTACAAATATTCATATGCGCATGAGCCGTCCATATATACCAGGACTGAGCGCACCGTATTCGATGCTGACGGGAGCGGTTCTTCCGGGGGTGACGGATATGTCGACAGCAGCAATGAATCCAGAAGCAAATCATCTTCCCATAATATAAATGTCAACCTGTTCAGGTCTGCGTTCAAGGACAAGCTCGATTTCGTCTTTTCAATGAGCACGAGTTATTCGGATGTGGAAAGGAAGTCGGATGCGTATTCATTGCAGCAGAATCCCGGGGAGGAATCTTTGGAAAGGAGGACTTCCGCATTGTCTGATATAAAATCTCCTTTCAGATTCAATGCCGGACTGGATGTGAACTACTCGTGGGGCAAAAGTAACCTGGTGCAGCTGCGTTACACTTTCAGTAACAATTACAGCGTTGAAAATGAATATATGTACGACGGGATGTCTGATCCTTCAGAGAGCATGAATGTCAGCACTTCTTCTACGAAGGAGCATAACATAGGGCTGATGTTGAGGCTTGCTTCGCAGAAGAAACCGGGACTCTGGGGAATTACCGTAACCGGAGGATATATGTTCAGGGACTATGATGACAGCGATATTTATGGGTATTCAGCTGCGGGGACTCATGGAAGCATCGGAGGGATGGACTATATGCAGGGCGTCGGATATCTGAGCGGCAGTTTTTCGGGAAGGGCCTTTGACAGGAAAGTCATGTATAGCATATCTTTCAATGCCGAGAATGTCACCAACAGAGGAACTGATGTCGGGACAGGAGCATCGTTGGATTATGATGAGTTCAATTTCATCCCGAGGGCGCATCTCAACTGGAGAATCACAAGAGGCATAAGGTTTGGAGCATCATATTCTTGCAAGACGGCAAGGCCGAGACAGTCGATGCTTGATCCGTATGAGGACGATTCTGATCCGCATAACATAACAGTCGGGAATCCGGATTTGAAGGGGGAGATATCGCATAATGTGGATGCGGACATAGAGTTTGAATTGCCGTTGAAGTGGTTTCCTGAAATATCTTTGGGCGGAATGTGCTCACTGACGGGAAATGCAATTGAAAGGATTTCATACATTTCGGATGCAACGGATAATGTCACGACGACCACTTACATGAACATCGGGGAGAGGGAAAAATATTCGGCAAGTCTGAACATGAGATTCAAACCGGCGAAAAAGGTGAATATCAGTCTGAGGGCCAATTGTGCCAATGAGATCTTCAACATTTCTGACACTCAGGTCAATTCATTCTGGTCTTTTTCTTTGACGGAGATGTGCGTCGCGAGGTTCAGGTATTTCACGTTGCTCCAGATGTTCAGACTGTATCCGTCTGCCGTTGATGCCCAGACGAGAGCATTCCGTCTTAATCCATCGCTCGGTTTCGAGATTTCAAGGTATTGGGACAAGATACATTTAGGCACTTCCATAGGAGTCACTGATCTGTTGCATGGCCGTTCGTCCACTCCTTCCGTAAAGGCCGGTGACGGTTTTGTCCAGACTACCTACAGCCAAAGGCTCGGCAGATATGTCCATTTCTCCATTTTCTGGCGTATCGGCAAGTTCAAGAATTCTCCGTCCGTGAAGCATGAGTCTTACGACATGGACTGACGGAAATGTCTTGGACTGAGTGTTGCCATATTTGTCTTTATATAAAAATTGCTAAATTTGTTTCGTTAACAATTAAATTACACCGCTATGAAAAGACATTTTATCACTGTTGCGGTTTTTCTTGCCGCAATGCAGGCTGCTCCTGCAAATGTTGCAATATCCGAAGCAGAGCAGACCTCTGCCATAGAAAATACAGTTTCTGCGCGAGAAACTTTAATGGAGTCGATAATTATTTTAGCGTCCGAACATTCAGGGATAAGTGAAGACAAGATACATCCAGATTCGACATTTGATAAGGATTTAGGGATGGATTCTTTAACTTTTATAGAATTCATATCTGATTGTGAAGAGTTGTATGGAGTTAAAATCCCAAATGCAGATTTTGGAAAATTGCTTACAGTCCAAGATCTGCACGATTATATTATACCGTTGTTACATAAACCATTATAACAACATTTTCTGATTTGATTTGCTGGGAAGAAAATTCTGATCCTCTTTAAACATGAAGATGCAAAGGTTATTGATTCTCATATTATGCTTCGTATTCTCGTCCGAGATGTATGCGGCAGTTACGACTGTGGTCGGCAGTGTCCGGGAGAGGGACGGAGGCAGGGCGGTGGAGTTCGCGAATGTGTCGGCTGTGGATTCGACAGGGAGGATCGCTGCCATCTGCGCCACGGACGAGAGCGGCGACTTCATCCTGCATGTGCGCAAGGAGGGGCGGTACCGGATCAATGTGACCTTTGTGGGCTATGCCACATGGGAGAAGGAGGTCGTCTGCGCAGGTGAGGGCATAGACCTTGGCAGGATCAGGCTGAAGCGGAGCAGTGAGGAGCTTGCAGGAGCTGGCATCACCGCAAAGACTCTGATAAGGAAGGAGGCAGACAGGATCACCTACGATGTGCTGGAGGACCCGGACGCAGGCAGGCTCAACATGGCGGCCTTCATGTCCAAGATCCCGGGGCTTGAAAAAGCTGTCAAAAACGGAGATCTGGAATATAAAGGAGTGTCCGTGACGAAGATACTGCTGAACGACAAGGAGAATCCTGTCATAAATGAATCCAGACAGTATCCTATGGAGTTCATCCGGGCGGACTACATGTCGAAGATCGAGCTCATATTGCCTGATTCTCCCGAATATGGCAATACGGAGCCAATGCTTGTCGTTACGCTGTCCAGACCGCTTCCATATGGTATTGCAGCCCAGATAAAAGCTTCCGCATCTTCCAGAAACGAGTACAGCGCCAGTGCAGATGCAGTAGCTAACACGCCGATAGTGGGGGTAGGAGTGGCATATGGATACCGATACGCCCACAACCCTGCAGATATCTATCGTACGGAACGCAATCTTGACCAGACGGAAACGGCAACCGTGAATACGGTAGAAAGTTATGAAGAAAGCAGAACTGAGACCCAGGGACACAATCTCGGACTGAATCTTTTCCGGTCGGTATATAAGGATAAGATAGATCTTGCTGTTTCTCTGAATACCAGCCGTTCCGAGTCATGGTCGAATTCTTTCGGAAGCAATGTACAGTCATCTGGAGAAACACGGACGGAAAGCACCAATTCTACCTCCGGACATTCTGTGTCTCCTTTCCGTCTGAACGGAGGCTTTTCCGCAAACTATTCATGGGGTAGAAGCAACAATGTTGATTTAAAATATACTTTCAAGCATAATGAGTCTTCAGGATCCGAAGTGATGAATTACTCATACATGCCAGGAGACCGTCTCAACAACAGTTTCAGCTCCTCTATGGAGCATAATGTTGCAGCTTCGTTGAAAATGCGTATAGCAAGGAAAATAGCTTTTCGTGTGGAAGCCGGCTTTATGCACAGGAATTATTACGACTCGTCAACATATGGAGACGGGACTTCAGGTGGAATGGAATATGTACAGGGAGTAGCTTATGCTGATGCCATGGTCCTCGGAAGTTTTTTCGACAGGAAGCTTGGATACAGCCTAGTGATGAATCTTGAGAATGTAAATAACAAAGGAGTCAACAAGACATCCGGCAGATCCCTTGACTACAATGAATTCAATGTGGTCCCGAGGCTGAACCTGTCATGGAGAGCATGGAATACAGGGTCGTTCGGCTTGTCTTATTCCGCGAGATCGCGTCGACCGAGGCAGGAGATGCTGGATCCCTATCGTGACGAGACAGATCCATATAATGTCAGGGTCGGTAACCCTGATCTAAGAGGCGAAGTGTCCCATAGGGTGTCATTGTCAATGGATCAGGAAATTCCGGTAAAATGGATGGATGACATCGGCTTGTCCGTTTCATATTCGGTGACTCCTAATGCCATAGAACAGGTGTCCTATACTGACATGAATAATGTCAGGACTATTACATATGAAAATATGGGTAAACGGGATGCGCTTGGGATTTCTTTCAACACCAGGTTCAATATAACGAAAAAAATCTATATCTCATTGAGAGCGAATGCGACAAGGAATTCCTACAGGTTCCGTGACGGACAGGAAAATACATACTGGTCGTTTATGGCTTCGGAGAACCTGAATATGGATTTGAAATACTGCTATATATCCCAGGCTCTCATGCTTGTGCCCATGATGTCTGCACAGACCAGGAATCTTTGGATCGAGCCTATGCTTGAACTGTCTGTTTCAAGATATTGGGAAAAGATAAGGCTTGGCACTTCGATTACATGTGCCGATCTTCTTTATGGCAGATCGTATAGGAAGTCGGTCATTGCAGGTGACGGTTTTGTGAATACCACCAATACAATGCGTCAGGGAAGATATATTTACTTTTCTGTTTACTGGCGAATCGGCAAATTCAAGAATTCTCCGTCCGTGAAGCATGAGTCTTACGACATGGACTGACGGGGAGAATGGCAGGATGCAGAAAATTTTGTCCTTAACGAAAGAATTTGTTATTTTTGCAGGCTTTCTGTTTTGACGGAAGCAGGTGAGGGAAGCTGCAGGAAGGCTTCCAAGTCTAATCCTCCGACGACTGGGCCGGACAAAAACAGGCATGGTATGATTTCAATCTACTACAAGGCTGCAGGACAGATAGAGGTTGCCCAGTCGGTGACGGATTTCCAGAATATGGACAAGAAGGATGTGGTTTGGATCGACCTTTTCTCTCCCGACGGGGACGAGAAGAGGGGTGCGGAGGCGTTTCTCGGCACTACCATCCAGAGCAGGGCGCAGGCGGAAGAGATCGAGAGTTCATCACGGTTCTCCGAGACGGACAACGCCATTTTCGCCAACACCAATTTCCTGATCCCGGGACCTGAGGAATATTCCATGGAAAGCGTGTCATTCATACTGACGGACAGCGTGCTGACGACCGTCCGTGAGTGTCCGTTGAGGAGCTTTACAGATCTGCAGCGCAGGATGCAGGCTTTCCCTAAGTTCTATCCTTCCGGAGATATCGTTTTCGTGAGCATACTGGAGCAGAGGGTCGACCTCGATGCGGATATGATAGAGCTGATGTCCAAGGAGATAGCCCAGTACAACAGGAAGGTGAGCCTCGGGGAGGACATCAACGAGGAATTCCTCCTGGACATAAACCAGCTGCAGGAGAACACTATGCTGGTGCGCGAGAACATAGTGGACAAGCAGAGGGTGGTGTCCAACCTCCTGAAGACGGACCTGTTCCCGCAGGAGCTCAGGAGCAAGCTGAATGTGCTGCTGAAGGATATCTCGTCCCTGATAAACCACACCAATTTCAGCTTCGAGAGACTCGAATATCTCCAGAACACCGTGATAGGTCTTATCAACCTGGACCAGAACAAGATAATGAAAGTGTTCACCCTCGTGTCCCTGTTGCTCATGCCACCGACCCTGATCGCAAGCTTCTATGGCATGAATGTGTCGCTCCCGATGAGCGGCCAGTGGTGGGACTGGGTAGTGATTCTCGGACTGATGCTCATATCTTTTGCGGTGATACTTCTTATCTTCAAGAAAAGAAAAATGCTTTAGGACTTTGAAAATCCGATTATTATGTATATTTTTGCCCGCCTTTTGGAAATGGCGGGCTTTTGTCTGCCGTCCAGGTACAGAAATAATGTTTAACAACTAGTCAGTTTCATTTATTTAGTTTATGGAAGAGATTAAACCAGCAGCAGAGGAGTCTCCGGCAGTGGAGGCAGCCGAGGCTCGTGTAGAAGCCGCTGCAGAAGAACCCCAGAATGTAGCACTCAATGCTTCTGTCGATCCGGACAAGTTCGATTGGGATTCGTTTGAAAACGATGCCGAAGTCTATGGCGGCGACAAGAGCAAGATTGCAGAAGAGTACGACAAGACTCTGTCAAAAGTGGTAGAGAATGAAGTCGTGGAAGGTGTTGTCACAGCTATCTCCAAGAGAGAGGTTATCGTGAACATCGGTTACAAGAGCGAAGGTGTCATCATGGCTCCTGAATTCCGCTACAACCCTGACCTGAAGGTAGGTGACAAGGTGGAAGTGTATGTGGAGACAGCCGAAGACAGGAAAGGTCAGCTTATCCTTTCCCACAAGAAGGCCCGCGCACTCCGCTCCTGGGATATGGTCAATGAAGCATATAACAACAACGAGATTGTCAAGGGTTATGTC
>JADIMD010000089.1 GCA_017695015.1 Candidatus Cryptobacteroides faecigallinarum
TAGTCTATGAAATTGGATTCGGCCATGGTGAAAGTCAGAATCTGTCCATAAGGTCGAAGATGGATTGGCGCACTTCGTCTATTGTCCCTGTGCCGTCCACTTCGTTGTATTTGCCTGATTCAGAGTAATATTTGATCAATGGCTCGGTCTGGTTGTGGTAGGTGGCTATCCTGTTGCTGATAGTCTCGTCCTTTGCATCGTCGGCACGGCCTTCGATGGTGGCCCTGTGGTGGATACGCTCACGGATCATGGAGTCAGGTATCATGATCGATACGACGGATGTGACCTCCTCTCCTCCGGCTGCAAGCATCCTGTCCAGGGCCTTTGCCTGTTCAGTGGTGCGTGGGAAACCGTCAAGCAGGAATCCGTTCACATTCTTCACTGTCTTGAAAGCAGACTCGATCATGCCTTCCACTATTTCGTCAGGGACAAGAGCCCCGGCATCTATGAGTGCCTTTGCCTTCAGTCCCAATTCGCTGCCTGCGGCAATTTCCTGACGCAGAAGCGCTCCCGTTGAAATATGGCAGAGGTTGTATTTCTCTACCATTGCTGTGGCCTGGGTGCCTTTACCTGCTCCCGGAGGCCCGAAAAGAATAAAATATTTCATCTTGTTCAAAAATTATGTCAATCCTCATCCAAGACATAAATGTCCTTGAGGTTGCGTCCCAACTCATCATAATCGAGACCGAATCCAACTATAAATCTGTTCGGAATCTCGATCGCTACATAGTCCAAGGTCTCGTCTTTGGAGTATACTTCAGGTTTGAGAAGCATGGTGCATACGCGGCTTTCGGCAGCTCCGTGCTCCTTGAGGATATTCTTCAGTTCCATGATGGTGTTGCCGGTGTCCACAATGTCTTCGACAATTATCACTCTGCGGCCTTTTATGTCTGATGTCAGCCCCATCGCCTGGCGCACTTTCCCCGTGCTCGATGTCCCGGTGTATGATGTCAGCTTGATCGACACCACTTCAAGGTTGAATTCGAGCCGCTTCATGAGCTCCGCCATGAACATGATGGACCCGTTGAGCACACAGAGAAGTACAGGTATGTCAGTTGAATTTCTGTAATCAGCGTTGATCTTTGCCGCTACTTCATCGATTGCCTTCATGATCGTCTCATTCCCGATGAATGTCTTGAAGGTTTTGTCTTTTAATCTGACATGGTCCATAGAAACAGAATTTAATATCATACAAAAATAGCATAAAAATTTCAATACATGGTCAAAAACGATTATATTTGAATCGGCTTTGGCGGAATGTGTGCAGAAGGGGAGTGGGGAGGAAGAAAATGAAGCGGAGTTTTCTGGCGGCATGTTTCATTGCCGTACTTGCTGTGGCAGATTTCTTTCAATGCCGTGCCGCAGGATTGCAGGTTACAGAACACGACAACGGAGACGGTGATGTGGAAGCCGTGATGAGGCTTCTTGGGGCAGATACACCCGAGGCTGTCGACAGTTATGATATGGAACGCTTTACGGAACTGCTGCAGAATCCAGTGGAAATCAATGTCGCCACAGGAAGCCGGTTGGTTGCAAGCGGACTTTTCACCCAGTATCAGGTTGCATCCCTGCTGGATTACAGGAGCAGGACAGGGGATATCCTTTCCTATGCGGAACTCGCTGGAGTAGACGGCTTTTCTCAGGAACGGGCCCTGGCGCTTGCTCCTTTCGTCTCATTGGTCTCGGATGCCTTGCCGGGAAGAACTGCAACAAAGACGACGAAAGTCCGAAATGATCTTATGCTCAGGACAAACCTGCGTAAATCTGACCGAGAAACGGAATATGCATATGGGTTGAAATACAGGTTCGGAGTCAATGACAGGTTCGAGTTCGGGCTGTCTGCGAACAGACCTTATGCCTGTGAAGAAGCATATCCCTCAGGAGGCTCTTTCCATGCTGTATATTATGGCAGGAAAACGCTCGGAAAACTTGTAGTCGGGGATTTCAGCCTCAGATACGGACAAGGACTGTCCCTATGGAACGGATTCAGGATGAGCAGTCTATCTTCCCCGGAGTCATTCTATCTCAGGCCATCAGGGATTTCGCCCTACTGGTCATATTCCGGAGAAGGTTCGCAGAGAGGAATTGCAGCAGATTTCAATATTGGAAGGTTCGTCGTTTCTTCCTCTGTGGGTGTCGGTGGTCTGAGGGAGCTGATGTGCGGCGATAAAAGTGCCTTCATCAGTCTTATGCCTGTCCTTAATGCGGCATGGTATGGAGAAAATGCCCAGATATCCCTTACAGGACATATGAAGACATCCGATGTGGAGGAATGGGGCAGGAATGCTGGAACAGGGGTCACCTCAGCAGCCTGTCTCCCGTCGGGGGTGTCCGGAGCCGGAGTCTCAGCTGATTTCCGATGGTGCATATCGGGAGTGGACCTGTTCGGGGAGACGGCTTTAGATCTGGCTGACATGTCGGTGGCGGCAGTCGCAGGGACGGTATTCGATGCTGTAGAAGACCTCACATTGGCTTTCAGGGCATCCTATTCAGCAGATCAGTATTCCTTTGCAGCAGGTGGCAGGTTCTATGGCGGCAAAATGACGCAGCTGAGCGGGAAGAGCGGTTTCGGTTCATCCGTCAGGAGGCATTCAGGAACATTCAGCGCGGACGCATCTTATTACCCTGACCCGAAATATGGCTCGGACGGTCCCGGAATGCAGCTGAAACTTCTGTTGAATTATACGATCCAGATCAGCCCGTCTGTTGCGCTGGCGGCACGCCTGTCCGAACGCTTGCGCAACGGAACTGAAAAAAACAGGACTGACCTGCGGCTCGATTTGAAATATGCTTCAGGGGACTGGATGGTGCAGATGAGGGTCAATGGCCTGTATAACAAATCATTGGGGCTTTTGGGATATATTGAAGGCGGATGGAAGCCTGACAGGATGGCAGTATATTTCAGAGTCGGGCTATTCCGTATAGACAGCTGGCAGGACAGGATATATGCCTATGAAAGGGATGCGCCGGGCAATTTCAATGTCCCTGCGTATTATGGAAGGGGATGCTGGGGCGCTGTCACTTTTGCGTTAAAGGTATCCAGACGCTTCAAGGCATATCTGCGGATGTCCACAATCCAGTATCCGTGGGAATCTCCGACTGCATCCGAAAGAACGCCTAAGAGCGAATGCAGGGTGCTCCTGTCATTCGCTCTTTGACTTGCTGTCTACAGCTTAGGGATACGGATGGTCATTCCGGGCTTTATCCGGGACCCGATCCCGTTGAAATCCATTATATTCTGTGCGCTGACTCCTGGATATGCCTTGGCTATGTCATACAGGGTGTCACCGCTCTTGACCACATATGTAGTATATGGTGTAGAAGGGTCGATATTTGACTTCTTAGGGGTTGAGGACTTCCCTGACGGTTTTGCAGATGCTGTCTCGGCTGACGGTTTGACACCTGAATATATCACTAAGCGTTGTCCTATGCGGATAGTATTGCTCCTCAAGTTGTTCCATCGTTTGATCTGGCTTACGGTCACCCTGTAGCGCATCGCAATCTTCCCGAGAACATCTCCGCTGCGTACCCTGTAGACAATCCTCTGCCCATCGCCACCGTCCTTTATCTTTTTGATAGTGACAGGGTTGAAGAATTCGTCAGCCTTGTATGTGTATAACGAGTCTTCGACATTGATGTAATCGTTGACATAATTGTATGGAATACGCAGGATGTATTCTTTTTCATTTCCCGGGATGATCTCGTGCCTGTATTGAGGGTTGAGGTTCTTCAGTTCCTGTAGCGGAATACCTGCCAGTTCGCTTACCTGCTTGAAATGCAACATCTTGTGTATCTTGAAGGTGTCTACTGCCGCAGGCATGGCGACTTCCTCGGGTTCGATTCCGTGTTCCTTGTAGTATTTCATTGTGTACAGGGCGCCTACGAATGCCGGGACATAACCTCTCGTTTCTCGCGGCAGATAAGGGTAAATGTCCCAGAATGCACGCTTGCCGCCGCTTCTTCGGATTGCCCTGTTGACATTCCCTGCTCCGCAGTTGTAGGAAGCAATGGCAAGATTCCAGTCCCCGAATATTCGGTATGAGTCTTTGAGGTATTTTGCCGCTGCTTCAGCGGAAGCGACAGGGTCGAGCCGTTCATCCACAAATGAGTTTATGGTGAGCCCGTATCTTTTTGCAGTGCTGTACATGAACTGCCACATGCCTTTGGCCCCTGCCCTCGACACTGCTGTAGGATTGAGAGATGACTCGATGATTGCCATCGCCTTCAGCTCCTCGGGAATGTCGTATCTGTTGAAGATTTCTTCAAAAATCGGCATGTAGTATTTGCTCAGCCCGATGATCTTGCCGATTCTATCAGGCATTTTTTCCGAATACAGGACAATGTAGTTCTTGACTATGGAGTTGTAAGGCAGGGTGATGAACGAATTCATGTCCTCTATCCTTTTGATGTATACGGAATCAGGTACATCGGAGCTGAAATGCACCGTGTCCATATCGTATCCTGATTCAGTACTGTCGGCAAGTTCGCGGTGGAGATACCAGATGCTTAGGAGGCTGTCGGTCAGCTCATTGCTGTATATGACAGTGTCATTCTCCTCGTATATTTCCATTATTTCCGACGCAAGGCTGTCCCTCTGTTCCATCTTCAGGCAGAGACTGTCGATTTCTGCCCTGAGGGAATCTATCACCATCAGGAACCTTGCATTTTCATATTCCAGCTGAGTCCTTGTCTTTCTTGCGTTTGCAGCCTTCCCTCTCCATGTGGAGCCAGCCTCTTCCCTGTCCTTCCCATGGAAGTCGGAACTGGAAGAAAATCCAGGCTGGACCGCAAAAAACAAAGCCGACACTGCGGCTAAAACTTTCACTATTGATCCCATAATCATTCCCTGTTAAAATCTGAGCCCGATCCTGAAGCCTATCGCGTTTTCTCCCACATTCATTGCATACGCATTGTCAGGAGCGATGACGGCAGGTTCGACCCTCATGGAAATATCGTCACTGACCTCAAAATCATGCATATATGCGAATACATTCGCATCGATGACCTGAAGCAGATAGAATCCTACCAGTGCCACGACCGAATAGTCCCTGTACCTTCGGTATACATCCCTGTAATACTGGGCCTGACTCTGAGTGACTGGACCATTATAGCCCTCCTGATAGCTTTCCGTATATATTCTCTTGAATCTCTGGTAATTGACATTGTTGGTGTATAGGAAGTGTGCAGAACCGATGAGACATCCCCAATATATCGGTATTTTCCAGTATTCACCATTGTAGGCCTGTCCCAGACCTGGCAACAGAATTGAATACACCGTGGCTCTTCCGGGGTGAGGGTGGATGTCTTTCTTGTAGTTTATTGCCCCGTCCATCAGCGAGCCCCAGTAAATAAGCCCTGCTCCGACCATCAGTATGGTTCCTGTCCTTTTGGCGTTGTAGTCTATTCCTGGCGTTATGTTGACGCCTGACATGTCCGGAGGCAGAAGGGACTGCAGTTCCTCATATTTCTTTTTGGAGACATTGTATTTGTGCAGGTAATGACCTCCAAGTCCAGCGCATACGCCTATGCCTCCATAGATTATCGGAAGTTTCCAGTAGTCCCTGTTGTATATCTGTGAGATTCCCGGCATGAACAGGGAGCCGGCGAACATTGTCCCTATCCTCAGATCCTGCTTGTGTGCAACTCCTCCGAACAGTTCCTTGAAAGAGAACATCTTGTCGGATGTGTCGTTGGCGGAAGTGGTGTCATCGGGAGCGTTATAGCTCTGGGTGAACGCTTCTTCCTTGAACTGGGCATGCGCACAGACAGAGAACCCGACCACAAGAACCGGGATAAGGATGAGGTATTTCAGAATCTTGTCCGTCATTTCATTTCCTTGTCTGCGGGATTATATGGAAGACTCTTCAAGTGCCTTGAGAAATTTGCTGATCTCCTCGTCGGAACTGAAATGTATGGTCATGGTGCCTTTACCGCTTGAATTCCGCTTCAGACTTATGTTGTTGGTGAAGTATTTGCCCACAATCTCGAGAACCTTGAAATAATCTTCAGGAAGATCCTGCTCCTGCGGCTTGTCCTTAGGATTCTCGCCTTTTTCCATCTTACGGATCATGTTCTCAAGCTGCCTTACGGAAAGTTCCTCCTTTATTACGAGATCGCACAATTTCTCCTGGATTTCCTGGTTTTCCACTCCGAGAAGGACTTTGGCATGACCGACGCTCAGAAGTCCGACCTTCAGGTCATGCTGGATTTTAGCAGGAAGTCTGAGCAGCCTCAGGTAATTGGTGACGGAGGCCCTCTTTTTCCCGACTCTCGTTGCCATCTGCTCCTGGGTCAGGCTGCATTCCTCGATGAGTCTCTGATAGCTCAAGGCGACTTCGATAGGGTCGAGGTCCTCCCTCTGGATATTCTCCACGATGGCCATTTCAAGCATTCCCTGGTCGTCCGTCTCCCTTATATATGCAGGTATTTCATTCATCCCTGCCATCTTGCTGGCCCTGAAACGGCGCTCTCCGCTGATGATCTGATACCTGTCATGGGATTTTTTCCTGACTGTGATCGGCTGTATCAGTCCCAGGGTGCGGATGGAATCGGCAAGCTCCTCCATCGCATCCTGGTCGAACGCGCTTCTCGGCTGGAAAGGGTTCGGCTCTATCATTCCGACAGGTATGAGCATGATATCCGCAGTGTTCTGCGGCTGTTCTGAAGTCACAACTGTCTTGTTGATGTATTCTACAGGTTTCCTGAAGCTGCTGATATCGGTGTTCTCACCGAGAAGAGCCCCAAGACCTTTGCCTAATCCTCTTGGTGTCTTGCTCATGGTCATTTATTGTTTTCGAGAATCTCTCTTGCGAAATTAAGATAGTTGGTGGTGCCGTTGGATACCACATCATACAGGATGATAGGTTTACCGTGCGAAGGCGCCTCGCTGAGTCTTATATTCCTCTGGATGATGGTCTTGAACACCATATCCCCGAAGTGCTCCTTGAGCTGCGCCAGTACCTGTGCATGTACCTTGGTCCTGCCGTCGAACATCGTGACGAGAAAGCCTTCTATCGTAAGGGAAGGATTGATTCCTCCCTGCACCAGTCTGATGGTCTGAAGAAGTTTTCCGAGTCCTTCGAGGGCGAAGAATTCAGGCTGGACCGGGATCACTATGGAATCTGCGGCAGCCAGTGCGTTGACCGTAATCAGCCCGAGGGAAGGGGAACAGTCGATGATGATGAAATCATAGTCGTTCCTGATAGGAGCGAGGGCATTCCTGAGAACCGACTCGCGGTGAGGGTTGTCAAGCATCTCGATTTCCGCCCCGACGAGATTGATATGGGAAGGAATCATCTGGAGATCGGCAATCTCTGTCTGTATCAGGGTGTTCCTTATGTCAATCTCTCCTATGAGCACTTCATACAGAGTCCTTTTCTGGTCATTGTCCGGAGAAAAGTTCAGTCCTGATGTGGTATTGGCCTGAGGGTCCGCATCTATGATGAGGACTTTCTTTTCCAGGACTGCAAGAGATGCTGCAAGATTGATTGCAGTAGTGGTCTTGCCCACACCGCCTTTCTGGTTTGCTATAGCTATGACTTTTCCCATTCTGTCTCAGTTTTTTGCACTATGGAACCGTCTGCGACGGATTCCCTAAATCTTGGCAAATTTATAAAAAATTTTCATTCCATGCCTTAGAAGTTGTTTTGAATTGCTATTTTTGTCGGCAATTTACAAAAGTGATTGATGGAGCAGATTGATTTAGTCTGGTTTGCAGTCGTGAACCCGCATGCCGGCTCGGGGAAGACGCTTTCCTTGTGGCAAAAGGCAGAAACGCTGATAAGACAGAAACAGATACCATACGAATACCGTACTACTGACTGTAAGTTCCATGCTACTGAAATGGCTTATTCGGCAGCGAAGGAAGGCTTCAGAAGATTTATAGCAGTGGGAGGAGACGGAACTGTGCATGAGGTCCTGGACGGGATAATGCACTGTATCTCAGACATGTCGCTTAAAGGGGAATCCGTCACTCTGTCTGATTTCACGCTTGCGGTGATTCCAATAGGCTCAGGCAATGACTGGATCAAGTCACACCATGTTCCCTATGATGTCGAGGAGGTGGTGGACATGATAGCCGATGGGAGCTTTTCAATGCAGGATATAGTGAAGGTGAGCGCGTCGGATCCTGTGTCAGGGGCGGAATGGACAAGGTTCTCATATATGATCAATATCGGAGGAACAGGTCTTGATTCCAGAATCTGCGAGAGGGTGAATGTGCAGAAAGATGCCGGCAAATCAGGAAAGTTGCTGTATGTTAAATCGTTGATATATAATCTGATACATTCCAAGATATTCAGTGCGAGAGTGGAATGCGACGGGAAGACAATATACAGGGGCAAATGTCTGTCGATTGCTTTCGGAATAGGGAAATATTCAGGAGGCGGTTTCCGCCAGACTCCGGAAGCGATAATGGACGACGGGCTGACGGAGGTCACAGTGATCCCTCCACTTCCGATCCACAGGATGGTAGTCGCAGCCTGCCGGCTTGTCGACGGGACTTTTCTTAAGTTGAAAGAGGTGGTATCGTGCCGCTGCCACGCTGTGAGTGTATTTCCTGAGGATGGTGTGGCAGGGGAGATAGTGGAAGTGGACGGGGAGATAGTCGGAGCTGTCCCTGTCACCCTGGAAAACCTGCCCCAAAGGCTTCAGGTCCTCCATAAGGATTGAATCCGGTTTCTGCAGCTGACCATAAGGTTATATCGGATCTGCATCAAAGCAGATATGACCGTTGTACCTGTTGGCAGATTCAAATTCCTCTATCCTTTTGACAAGCATTTTCTTGAGCAGGGCAAGCTGTCTGTCCTTGGACAGGGTCACCCTGATCACTATGGAATATTCATCGTCCCTTCTGCCTGCTGCAGGAGTGTACGGTCCGGTCGTCCTGAAATCAAGCAATCCTCCTGCAAGGGCTTTTGCCATCCTTTCGGCCCGCTCTTCTATCCTGTCTTTCAGGATGATGTCCACGATTCTTGTAAACGGTGGGTAGTTGAATTCAGCCCGTTCTGCAAGCAATCTTGAAATATATTCCGCCTGCCCTTCTCCGGACAGCATTTTGTAGACGGGATGTTCCGGCTGCGCAGTCTGAATGACGAAAAGACTTCGCTCTCCGCGCCTGCCGCATCTGCCTTTGAACTGCACGAGGGTCTGCATCGCTTTTTCATCTGCCCTGAAATCCTGGATGCCGAGCATTGTGTCGGCCTGCATGACTGCCGTTAGGGCGAGATTGCCGAAATCGAAGCCTTTGGTGACGATCTGCGTCCCGACAAGGATATCTATTTCCTTTCTGCTGAATGATTTTATGGTCTCGGCTTCGTATCTGGCGCTCCTTGCCGTGTCGCTGTCAAGTCTTGCTATCCTGGCCTGAGGAAACAGGGTTGCCGCTTCTTCTTCAATTTTTTGGGTGCCAGAACCCAGAGTTTTCATTTCTTCTCCGCATTCAGGACATTTTCCCGTACTTGCCGAGCTGAATCCGCAGTGATGGCATTCGAGTCTGCCGTTATCCTTGTGGTAAGTGAGGCTGACATTGCATTTTGGGCATTTCGGGATGTATCCGCAGCCGGTACATTGCAATGCCGCGGAATATCCTCTTCTTGTCCTGAGCAGCATCACTTGCTGACCGCATCCGAGGGCGTCAGAAATATGTTTCACCAGTTTTTTCGAGAAAGACCCGGTCATCCCGTTTTTCTTTCTTTCGGCTATGGTATCGATTATTTCCACATCCGTCCGTCCGTCGCCGTAGTAGCGGTTTGAGAGTCTTGCTTCAGCGAATTTGCCTGAAAGGCAGTTGTAAATGGATTCGAGGGATGGCGTAGCTGATCCGAGTATGACATTGCATCTGCTGCGGATGTCGTCTGCGTCTGAGCTTTGTGCCGAATGGACTGTGCCGAGCATTATAGCGGCATCCCTTGCGTTGTATCGCGGGGCAGGGGAGTCCTGTTTGTAGGAACTGTCGTGCTCTTCATCCACTATCACAAGCCCGAGGTTGTGGTGTGGAAGAAACAGGGACGACCTTGTCCCGAGTACAAGGTATCTTTTTCCTGATTCTCCGCAGGACCTGATTGTCTCGGCGATTTCAGCCCTCTGTGCGGCAGTCTTGCCTGAATGGAATGTCAGGAGAGCATTGCCGAAATATCCTTCGAGCCTTTCGGACAGCTGACGGCTCATCGCTTTTTCGGGAACGAGGTACAGAACATTTTTTCCGTTTTGCAATGTCTTGGCAGCCAACGATATGTATATCTCGGTCTTCCCTGAGCCTGCCACTCCGTTCAGCAGGACAGTCTTGCCTTCCCCGAATGCCGCCTCGATCTGCTTCATCGCTTCTTTTTGCTTAGGGGAGAGATCTATGTGGATATCAGCAATATCAGACATCTCCCATGGTAGAGAAATGCCAGCCGGTATTTCCGATGAAAGGTATCTCAGCCGTTCTGCCTTTATTGTTGCTGTCTCTTCCTTGAGCTTGTCTATTTCAGCTGATAGCCTTTCTTTTTTCTCCTCGCTCCTGCATTTCTCGAGTTCTGCGGCTTTTCTTCCTATCCTGCTTTTGAGCATCGCCTCCTTCCTCTCCAGTGCGGATATCGTTTTCCCGATTTTAGCTTTGAGAAGCTCCTCTTTTCTGGCCTTGGCCTTTTCGCTGTTTATTTTTGCAACCGGGCAGGCGATGGAATATACCTCCCCGATGGTGCACATATAATATTCCGCAAGTCTCCTCCAGAATTCTATTTCCTGTCTTGAAATTTTGCTGAGGCTGTCGTCCCTGTCCGAGATTTCCATGATTTTGGAAGGGGAAATGGACGGCTCTATCCCGGTGGCGCTGACTGTCCCGGTGTAGCTTTTGCCGGCAAACTGCACTGTGACTCTCTGGCCGATGGCAATGTCTTCAATATCTGTCCAATAGCAAGGCTCCCACCCGAGTTTGAGCGGAAGGATTACTGATATGTAGGTCCGTTTTCCCATTGCATTCATGTGCCCGGCATCCTGTTAGTCATCCGGCGAAGTTGACAAAGGTAATAAGAATTTGCTATCTTTGTGCTGCACCATTATAAATAGAAAATATTATGGAGAACAAGGTTTCTGTGAGGCCGGCAAGGAAATCGGATGCGGCAGATATAGCAAGGCTCGTGGTCATGGCCTGGCCTGTGGATGCGTTTCTTGCTCATGGGAAAGGCAAGACAATAGGAGATTTGATCGAACTTGTAGCTGATGTTGCGGCCAAGGAAGACACATTGTACAGTTATACCAACACAGTTGTGGCTGAAATTGCTTCAGAGCGTGATTCTGACAGCAAGGCTGCGTCGGATGAGGCGAATGGCGGCAAGGTTGTAGGAATAATGATAGGCTATGACGGAGCTTCTCTCCACAGGCTCCGCCGCCCTGTAGAGGAGGCTTTTGCTTCAAAATTCGGGGCTTCCGACATGAAATGGGATGACGAGACCCAGGCAGGAGAGTTCTATTATGACTCGATAGCGGTTGATCCAGGATATAGGGGGTATGGAATTGGCACGGCCCTCTTCGATGCCATGGGAAAGCGTGCCGCACAGCTCGGCCATGATGTTGCAGGCTTGCTTGTGGACCTTGACAATCCGTCGGCAGAGAAACTTTATTCGAGGCTCGGTTTCATGACGGTGGGGGAGAAGGATTTCTTCGGCCACAGCATGAAGCACATGCAGAAACGGCTTTAATATTTTGTCGCTTTTTGCATTTCCAATAAATTTGTTTTCTTGTGGACGAAGATACGATGGAAATAAGAAGATATATCGAGCTGGCGGATCTCCAGAATATCATCAGGGACAGGATCGGTGTCATCGACCAGTGGGTGCGTGTCGAGATAGCGTCCCATAGCGAGGTGCGCGGGCATCATTATCTGGACTTGATACAGAAATCCTCTTCCGGTGATGATGTGGCTAAGGCGCGTGGCATCATCTGGAAATCCAATGCAGGCATAATATCTTCGTTCAGGGCTGCTGCAGGGCAGGATCTCGTTCCCGGGATCTCGGTGGTGGTCAGGATTGCAGTCCAATATACCGCAAGATACGGGCTGTCGCTGATAATCCAGGATATAGATGCAAGCTATTCCATAGGGCAAAGGGAACTCCAGAAGCAGGAGACCATCAGGCGCTTGACCGAATCAGGGCTTATGGACCGCCAGAAGTCGTTGCAGCTGCCGTTTCTACCGTCATCGATAGCCGTGATTTCGTCCAAGGATGCGGCCGGATACGGGGATTTCATGAAGCAGCTGGACGGCAATCCATATGGCTTCAGGTTCAATATCACCCTCTTCCAGTCCCTGATGCAGGGAGACGGCTGTCCGTATTCCATTGTAGCAAGCCTTGACATGATATGCCGGAGCGGTGACTATGACTTGATCCTTATTCTTAGGGGAGGAGGGGCAGAGTCCGACTTGTTCTGTTATGATGATTATGGTCTGTGCAAGGCTGTAGCCGACTGTCCGGTCCCTGTGCTGACCGCAGTTGGCCATGAGCGCGATTATCATATAGCCGACATGGTGGCGAACTCTCATTTCAAGACTCCTACCGCTTTGGCGGCATTCATAGTGGATTGGACAGAGGAAGTGGAGGCGGAGATGCTTGACTGTGCCGCTTCGGTCCGGGATGCTGTCAATGACAGACTTGTGGCAGAAGACAGGTTCATCGGGCAGTTGCTCCATGATATCAGATATTCGCTTTCGGACAAGGTAAATGCTTCTGAAACATATCTGAATAACATGTTTGCGTCGTTGAGGGGCCAGATGGCATTGAAGGTTATGGATTCTGTCTCGCTGATAGACGGGATGCTGACAGGGATTGTTCGTTATTCAGGTATGGCGGCGGAGAATGCAGACAGGGCTGTGAGGGAATCTTTGGTCAGGATAATGTCGGGGGCGGCATCTGTGGTCTCGTCGGCGGAGAGCGAGGTGAACAGATGCCTTACCAATATCCTCTTTGCTTTGAATGCCACAGTCAATATGCTGGAAAGCAAGGTCGCACTCGCCGAATCCTCCATAACGGCTTCTGATCCGAGGTCCATTCTCCGTCAGGGATATGTGCTTGCGATGGACAGGGACGGTACAGTGCTGAAGAATGTGCATTCCAAGTCTGTTGGAGATGATTTCGCCCTGAAGTTTGCAGACGGGATGTGGAGCTGCCGGGTTACCGGTGTAAAGGAAGATCCGCTGACAATAATTGAAAAATAAATTAAAGGAATATAAAATGACAAATCAGGATTATATCAAAAACATTGCCCGTCTCAAGGAGATAGAGGAGATAGTCAAGAACCCGGAATCAAGTCTCGACAAAATAGATGGACTGATAGAGGAGACCAAGGAATTGGTCAAGGAATGCTACAG
>JADIMD010000090.1 GCA_017695015.1 Candidatus Cryptobacteroides faecigallinarum
GCTCTGGCGGAACGTGTTATTCCTGAATATGCCGATATGTTCATTTTCGAACATCTTGAAGATACTTCGGACTGTTTCGAACTTGAGTCGAGAGGACGGAAAATTGTGGTGAGGGGCAATGACTGCAACTCTATGGCCGTAGGGCTTAACTGGTATCTCAAGAATTATTGCATGACCACTGTCTCGTGGTATCTTTCCGATCCGGTTGAGATGCCGTCAGCGCTTCCTTCTGTAAAGGAAAAGGTGAGGATAAAGGCAAGGACGCAGGAGCGTTTTTTCTTGAACTACTGCACATTCGGCTATACAATGCCATGGTGGAAATGGGAAGAGTGGGAGCGGTTTATAGACTGGATGGCCTTGAACGGAGTCACTATGCCGCTTGCGATCACCGGGCAGGAAGCCGTATGGCAGAAAGTGTGGCAGAAGCACGGGCTGACGGACGAGCAGATACGATCTTACTTTACAGGACCGGCTCACTTGCCATGGCACAGGATGTCGAACATAGACCGTTGGCAGGGACCGCTTCCTCAGGAATGGATAGATTCACAGGCGGACCTTCAAAAAAAGATTGTAGCCCGGGAAAGGGAGCTTGGCATGACTCCTGTCCTGCCGGCATTTGCAGGGCATGTGCCTGCTGAACTGAAGGAGATATATCCGGATGCGGAGATGACCAGGGTGAGCTACTGGGGCGGATTCGCTGACGGGTACAGGTGCACATTCCTTTCACCGATGGACTCACTTTTTGCTGTGATTCAGAAGGACTTCCTTGAAGAGCAGACCAGAATGTTCGGCACTGACCATATCTATGGAGCAGATCCGTTCAACGAAATCGATTCCCCGAGCTGGGATCCGGAGACTCTTGCAAGCATGTCATCCCATATATACGGGTCCATGTCAGCCGCGGACCCGGATGCCAGATGGCTCCAGATGGGCTGGCTTTTCTATGCCGACCCGGTGCACTGGACACAGGAGAACATCAGTGCTTTTCTCGGTGCTGTCCCTGAAGGGCGGCTGATAATGCTCGACTATTACTGCGAATTCACGGAGATATGGAAACAGACTGGGAAATTCTATAGACAGCCTTATATATGGTGCTATCTCGGTAATTTCGGCGGAAATACGATGCTTGCCGGTAATTTCCATACTGTCAGCACGCGTATTGAAGATGCTTTCTCTGACGGCGGGGAAAATCTCTATGGTCTCGGATCCACTTTAGAGGGGTTCGGTGTGAACCAGTTCATGTATGAGTATGTCCTTGACAAGGCGTGGAGTACAGGCATGACAGATGCTGAATGGGTTGAAAAACTTGCGGACAGGCATGCAGGATGTCAGGACGAGAATGTCAGGGAGGCCTGGAAAGTGCTGACTGACAGTGTGTATGTCGATTATTCCGTTACAGGGAATGCTTCCCTGACCTGCGCTCATCCGTGCATGGAAGGCAATTGGCTGTGGACCACGAGGCATGACCGCGGGTACAGTCTGGAAAACCTGCTCAGGGCGTGGGGGCTGCTGCTTGAGTCCGGCTCGGACAGGGACGCTTATCTGTTCGATGTGGTGAATGTGGGAAGGCAGTACCTCGGGGATATCTTCTTGTCAATGAGAGACAGTTTTGCCGCAGCATACAGGGCCGGCGACCTGGCAGGTGTGGAAAAGTACGGGGAGAAGATGCTCGGGATTTTCGATGATATGGAGAGGCTTGTGGCCTGCCACAGATCCTTTTATCTGTCCACATGGATAGAAGCCGCGAGAGGATGGGGGCAGACTGAGGAGCAGAAGGATTATTATGAGAAGAACGCCAGGACCCTCCTTACGGTCTGGGGTGACAGTCCTGCACTTACCGATTATGCCAGCAGGTCCTGGACGGGGCTGATCTCCACATACTATAAGGCGAGGTGGCAGATGTTCATAGAGGATGCCATGCAGGCTGTAAAGGAGGGGAGGCTGTTTGACCAGAAGAAATTCGATGAACGGATTCATGAGTTCGAACGTTCCTGGACCGAGCCTTCGTATGTCGTTGAATTTTCGGAAGGCGGCGATGCCGTGGGGACGGCGAAGGAAATTTATGCAAAGTACAATTCAGAGAAACGATAATCCAAAATATAAGATTGCTTATGAACGCCAAAAGTATCATGATGTCTGGGAGATTACGGGCCTTTTTCATGGGGCTTCTGTCACTCGCTGTAGCTTCCGTATTGTCTTGTTCGCCTGAAAATGCTGAGAACGGCCCATCGGATACAGACAAGGATGATTCTGAGGAGCCTTCTTCGCCTTTATCTGAAAGTCTTATAATGGATGTTGTATTCCGTCGGGACGGGACGGCGGAAGATTTGTCTGCAAATGCCAATACTGTCAAGTCAAGTCTTGGCAGTACTGTGCTTGTGTATTATAATGATGCGTTCGAGGGTTATGTCCCGAGGTTTTACAATACAACCGGCGAAACTCTGAATTCCGGATTCTATAAAGCGGAATATCTTGCTGACAGGGCATTCAAGGCGGATATGCAGAAGGATTTACCATCGAGACAATGTTTGTACCGGTAAATGCCCCGGATGGAAACCGTATGTCCGTTTTCTCGTCTGTTGAAGACGGCGGGGCAGGCCTGTCTGTGGCATCTTCAGCTCAGGGGAATGAGATTATATTTGAGCTTTATACCGGACAGGAGTCATCGCCTCGCATGGTTACATTGAGGAGTGGGGTAGTCCCGGAAAAAGGGAAGGCATATCATGTAGTCGGTGTCTGGGATAAAGAGAAGGAGACGGCAAGGCTTTATGTAAATGGCGAATTGACATCTACTTTCGGAACTTCAGGGGATTTTGTCTTGCCTGAAAATCCAGTCAATCAATGGTTCGGGATAGGTTGTGATGCTGGAACATCTTCAAGGGGGCAAGACCCTTTCATAGGGGATGTATTCCTTGCGAGAGTGTATTCACAGCCTGCCGACGATGCTCAGGCTGCTGCTTTATGGTCGGATGCGGACAAGGGGGTAGCCGGGTCAGTCATTTCAATAAACGATGTCATGCTTTTCCCTACGTGTGCTGTCGGGCCGGGCTTTAAGTATATGGTGCTCGGTACGGGATTCCAGGATGGGGATGCAGTGAAAATTGTACCGGTATCTGATATGGACAACCCTGTCGAAGTAGAAGGGGATGTTTATGACGGACATATTTCAATTTCCATCCCTGACGGGATCACCACGGGGAATTATAGTTTTTATATTGTCCGTAACGGGGCGGAAGCTCCGCTTGGCGTTGCAAGGCTGGAACTTTCAGACAATCCTGTGCCGCTTTCTGCCCCTCGGGTTATTGCTCATAGGGGATACCATACTCTGTCCGGAGTGCCGGAGAACTCCATTGCGGCGTTGAAGGCAAGCCAGGAACTGGGCGTATATGGCTGTGAGACGGATGTCTGGATTACTACTGACGGTGTGCTTGTCATTCATCATGACGGTGTTCTCTCCGGGATGACTTTGCAGGACTGTACATACGAAGAAATAAGGAATCTGAAGCTGTCCAATGGTGAGACTTTGCCGCTTTTGAGCGACATGCTTGAGCAGACCCGTACAGGAGGAGACACCAGACTCATTATAGAGATAAAGGAACACAGTACGGATGAGCGTAACGCTTTGGTGACTGATGCCATTCTGAAGATGGTGGAAGACATGGGGATGGAAGATCATGTCGAATACATCTGCTTTGACAGGGATGTCTGCCGCAGGATTGCTTCTGCTGCTCCGGACGCTATGGTCGGGTATCTTACAGGGGATTTTGAACCTGCCGATTTGGCTGAAGAAGGTATTATGTGTATCGACTATCCGTTTTCCACTTTGAATATAAACAGATATATGGTAGCTGACGCCCATGGCTTGGGGATGAAGGTGAACATCTGGACCGTCAATTCGGATGAGGATATGCTGGCTTCCATCGCGTTGGGTGTTGATTACATCACTACCGACTATCCTGACAGGCTGATGGAAATATATGAAATGATGGAGGAATAGTGTCCGGCTCTATTCCGCAAAATACTCCGTCTTCAGCCAATAGGCATAGATAGGGTCTTGGAACGAGATTTCGCCGGCCTTGCTGTCCAGTATGTCATTCTTGATAAGGGCTGCCTTTGAGCGTGCTGCGGAAGTTGCTGAAGATATTCTGTAGCGGTGCATCACTTCGGTCGAACTGAGGGCTTTTTCACCGGCAATAAAGGCTTTGAGGAAGTTCAGCTGCTGTGTGGTAAGTGTCTCGGTGATTGTCACAAACAGCAGACTCAACTGCTCCACCAGTGCCGTGTGTGCTTCGCGCACAATATCAACGGTACATACATCCTTTGTCCTGAGCCATGACAGCTGTGCCAGCTGCTGCGCGTAGTAGGGATGGTTGTCCACGAGCTTCACGATCATGAGGCTTGCGACATCGCTGATGCTCTTGCCGG
>JADIMD010000013.1 GCA_017695015.1 Candidatus Cryptobacteroides faecigallinarum
TGCCAGGGAACTCGGGATTGACAACACTGAGGAAGTTGAAGAAAAAAATTAGAAAGAATAATATATGGGCAAGACAAGAGAATTATTGCACAAGATGACAGCCGGCATGCTATCCATTCTTATGCTGGCATCATGCGGACAGGTTAAGAACATCGCCTATTTCCAGGACAAGGCTCTCGACCATCCGGAAGAAATCGACAAGCACGGCGGAATCGTCATCCAGCCCAAGGATATGATCTCCATAGTGGTCTCAAGCCGCAACCCTGAACTTTCCACAATGTTCAACCTCCCTGTTGTGAGCTATCAGGCAGGATCAGAGATTGTGACGAGCGGAGGACAGCAGAGACTTCTCGGATATGTGGTGGACAACGACGGCTACATCGATTTCCCTGTACTCGGGACGATGAAGGTGGCAGGAATGACAAGATGGGAGCTTTCAGAATACATAAAGGACACTCTCCTGAAAAAAGGATACCTCAATGATGCCGTAGTCACTGTGGAATTCATGAACTTCAAGGTATCGGTCCTCGGAGAAGTCAACCATCCGGGCACATACACCATTGACGGAGACAAAGTGACGGTTCTACAGGCACTGAGCCTCGCAGGTGACCTCACCATATTCGGCAAGCGAGAAAATGTGACTGTCATCCGCGAACAGGACGGAGAAAGGGTGTTCTACAATGTGGACTTGTGCTCCGTGGACATGTTCAGCTCCCCTGCTTACAATCTCCAGCAGAACGATATAGTGTATGTAGAGCCGAGCGAGATAAAGGCAAGGCAGTCCACGCTGGATGACAAGGGACTCAGGATGACCAGCATCGTCATATCATCAGGCTCGCTGCTCGTATCAGTCGCGACATTGCTCGCGACATTGCTTACCAGATAAATACAGGAAATACCAATCTCAACGATCAGATCATGGCAGAAGACATCAACAAGAACAACGCATTTCAGCAGGAAGAACAGTCAGACATCAACCTTTCTGACATTTGGGGAATGATTTGGGGCTACCGGTGGTGGTATGTGCTGACACTTGCAATCTGCATTGTATGTGCGGCTTTCTATCTGTACAAAACGCCTTCAACATACAGCCGTTCGGCAAAAGTCATAATTAACGAAGACGCCCAGGATGCGACACTCAGAGACATAGCAAACATCTCAGGCTTTGCAGGACAGGGCTCAAGCGTGAATGTAAACAATGAAGTGGAGGCTTTTTCTTCCCCTGACCTGATGAAGACGGTGGTGGAAAGGCTCGGACTCCAGACCAGCTATGTGGAACACCAGTTCATGAGGGAGAGGGAATTCTACAACAACACCCCTATTGAACTGTCCATAATCGAGCCGCTTGTAATGTCATCGTTCTCTTTTACCGTCGAGAAAGGTAAAGACAGCACTTTCGTACTCACAGACTTTACCATAGGTCCTGACAAACTGAAAAAGACGACCATAGAAGGAGAACTTGGAGACACACTCTCCACTCCTGTAGGCTCGATTGCCATCATGCCGTCGATATATGCAGACAATTGGGACGATGACATCACAATCACATGGATCAACAGCAAGGCAAAAGCAAAGGCATACGCCCAGAACCTGAAAGCGAGCGTATCCGGCAAGCAGACATCAGTTGTCGTCCTTACACTGGAGGACAAATATCCTGGCAGGGCGGAAAACATACTCAACACCCTGATCGATGTATACAACGACCAGTGGGTACATGACAAGAACAGGGCAGCAAGGAACACCACAGAATTCATCAACGAAAGGCTCGTGGTCATAGAGCAGGAACTCGGCGGCATAGAGACAGACCTTAAAGAATATAAGGAGGAGAACAAGCTCACTGACATGGAGGCCCTGTCACAGTCCTACCTCGAAGAATCGTCCGAATACGCCACCAAGTCATTCGAAGTCAACAACCAGCTGGCGATTGCCCAGTATATCAGGGACTATCTTACCGAGCCGGCAAATGCAACAGCCCTGATTCCTTCCAATTCCGGCCTGACAAGCACAGATATCGAGAACCAGATTGCTGAATACAACCAGATAGTGCTGCAGAGAGACAAACTCATAGCAAGCAGTAGCGAGCAAAACCCTCTCATATCAGACCTTACCGCAGCAATGCAGTCTATCAAGACAGCGATTATCCGTTCGATAGACAATCTATTGGCCACATTGAACCTCCAGGCAGAGAAAATCAGGACCCAGGAGGACATGATCATGGCAAGGATAGCATCCAGCTCGGGACAACAGATGGAACTCCTTTCCATCGAAAGGCAGCAGAAAGTGAAGGAATCCCTCTATATCTACCTGCTGCAGAAAAGGGAAGAGAACGAGATTGCCAGCCTCGTCAATGTCAGCAATACGAGACTAATAATGTCCCCCACCGGATCGGGGGCGCCTGTCTCCCCTAACAAAATGATGATCCTCCTCGTGGCCATCGTCCTTGGCGCAGGTATCCCATTCGCAGTAATATTCCTCAGCAGGATAATGGATACCACAGTTGCTAACAAGAAAGACCTGTCAGGGCTCAGCATTCCTTTCCTCTCCGAGATACCGCAGATGAAATCCTCTCTCCAGAGGAATCTCGCCAACATCGGAAGGCACAAGTTCGACAACCAGAACTGCCGGGTAGTGGTCAAGAAAGGCAGCAGGAATGTCATCAACGAGGCTTTCAGGGTGCTCAGGACCAATCTCGACATGATGCTCGGCAAAGACAGCAGCTGCGAAGCTATCATGGTGACATCATTCAACCCTAACGCAGGAAAGACATTCATTACCATGAATATGGCAGCATCCATGGCATTGAAGGGACAGAAAGTGCTGATGATGGACCTCGACCTTAGGAAGGCAACCCTCAGCAAATCCATGGACAAGAACAACGAGGGCGTGGTATCCTACCTCATCGGAAAGCATGACAACCTCGACAAGCTTATCCAGAATGTGGACGATAATCTCGACCTGCTCTCTGTAGGCACGATTCCTCCTAACCCTGCCGAACTGCTGTTGTCAGAGAGATTTACAGAGATGCTCACATTCCTTAAAGGCAAATACCGTTACATATTCCTCGACTGTCCTCCTGTGGATATCGTGGCAGACACGGCTATCATATCACAGTCGGCTGATGTGTCAATCTTCGTAATGAGAAGCGGAATCATGGACAAGAGGGCTCTCCCTGCAGTCGAAGAGCTGTACCATGAGAAAAAATACAACAGGATGGCTGTCGTCCTCAACGGTGTATACACCCGTGCCAAAGGTTACGGCAAATACGGATACGGTCACTATGGTTACGGATATGGCTATGGATACGGGTACGGAAATGACAAAAACGAAGAATAGGAAACACAGACATGCTTAACGACAATCTAACTCTTGACGGAAAGACCGTTCTTGTAACAGGTGCAGCCGGATTTATCGGGGCAAATCTTGTAAAAAGACTTCTCAACGAAGTGAGCGGAATCAAAGTGGTCGGGATAGACAGCATTACGGACTACTATGATGTAAACATCAAATACGAAAGGCTCAAAGAAATCGACGCCCTCGGCAAGAACTGGACATTTGTAAAAGGGAATATTGCAGATAAAAAGACAATTTATGAGTTGTTCAGAATGCATAAGCCACAAGTTGTCGTCAATCTGGCAGCCCAGGCCGGGGTCAGATACTCGATCACCAACCCTGACGCATACATAGAATCCAATCTTATCGGATTCTACAACATCATCGAGGCATGCAGACATTCATACGATGATGGATCAGAAGGAGTTCTCCATCTCGTCTACGCAAGTTCATCGAGCGTATACGGAAGCAACAAGAAAGTGCCATACAGCACAGAAGACAAGGTGGACAACCCGGTCAGCCTCTATGCAGCCACCAAGAAGAGCAATGAACTGATGGCTCATGCCTATTCGAAACTTTATAACATACCGTCCACAGGACTCAGATTCTTCACCGTATACGGACCTGCAGGACGACCTGACATGGCATATTTCGGATTCACCGACAAATTGCGTAACGGCAAAACAATCAGCATATTCAACTACGGAAACTGCAAACGCGACTTCACCTATATTGATGATATCGTCGAAGGAGTTATCAGGGTTATCCGTCATGCACCGGAAAGAAAGACCGGGGAAGACGGGCTACCTGTCCCACCTTATAAAGTCTACAATATAGGCAACAACAGTCCTGAAAATCTGTTAGACTTCGTGACTATACTACAGGAAGAACTTATTGCGGCGAAGGTGTTACCAGAGGACTACGATTTCGAAGCGCACAAGGAACTAGTGCCAATGCAGCCAGGCGACGTGCCTGTCACATATGCTGATACCACCCCTTTAGAAGAGGATTTCGGATTCAAACCAAACACGAGCCTCAGAGAAGGACTCAGAAGATTTGCGCAATGGTATGCCGGATATTACGGCACAATCTGACTTTTAACCTCTTGACCGAAAAGACTTGATTCATATGGGCACTTTACAGAAAATTTCGGACTGGTATTTTTCGCGGAAGGCCATACCATACTGGTGCATCCTGTTCATCGACTGCGTGATAGTCCTGTTCTCGGGGCTGTTCGGATACTACATGGAGTTCGGAGGGTACGCGTTCCTGACGAGGTTCTGGGACATTGTGCTGTCGCTCCTGATAGGGCTCGTCCCGTTCATCGCCGCATTCCATGCGCTGCACACATACTCGGGTATCATCAGGTACTCGTCCTTCGTGGACCTGCAGAGGGTCGCCACGGCGTCTCTCATAGGCTCCGCGGCGTTCTACCTCATCGGGCTCGCGATCCAGTGGATTTGGCCAGGACAGGAGGTAGTTTTCTGCCCTGACATCGCCACCGCCGTGGCGCTGTTCTTCTGCAGCACACTGCTCCTTTGGCTCGAGAGGGTCATGGTCAAGAGGATGTTCGACCACTTCCACCTCGGCAACGCCATCCCCGTCGCGATCTACGGCACCAAGGCCGGCGGCATCAGCATCGCGAAGAGCATAACATCAGTCAAGGACAAGAAATACTCCCTCCACGCCTTCATATCCGACGGGCAGGAGATGAAGGGGGCGTACATCATGGGCAAGCCCGTCTACCTCAACGGCAGGGGCATCGCGGGGAGGCTGAGGGACGAGGGCGTCAGGGCGCTGCTCGTGTCCCCCCTGAAGACCGAGCTCTTCCGCGCCAACAACGAGATGATCGACGAGTTCATCGC
>JADIMD010000091.1 GCA_017695015.1 Candidatus Cryptobacteroides faecigallinarum
GGAATTCCACCACTGCTCGAATCCCATGTTCTCAATCTGGTCAGGAGTGCCAGTTGTGAATGCCAGAGCCGCACTCTGGGCAGTCTCCGTACATACCCTGACTTCGTATGCAGTCCCCGGTGAAAGCCTCTCCGCAGTTTCAGAGGAAGTGTCTTCACCAGGAATTATCGCCCGTATATTCAATCCGTCGACAACCGCCCCGTCAAACCTGGTCCATTCCTGCTCATCCTGACGGCGATACTCGATATACGGAGACCCTACCCCGTTGTATGAAGCCTCCACATCCACATGGTAGCACCACGCGTTTGCCGATGTCACGGCAAGGTCCACAGTCTTCTTGACCACAGACATGGTCCATACGACCGTCTCTCCCCTGTCCTCAACAGTGAAATGCCTCTGCAGGATGCAGTCGAGGGTCATCGGGAAAGAGCACTGTACAGTCTTCTCCACATATTCACCGCCCTCCAGCTCGAACCCTGTGGTCAAGACTATTTTTGAACCTTCAGGCTCAAGTTTCATGTCAAGGATATTCACTTTCGTAAGATCCTGAGCATCCGAGACATAGACAGTGACTTCCTTGTCCTTGAGATTGAACGACGCTTCGCCTGACTGATTGTCGCAGCGGACATACCTTTCTATAGACTGGTTCGCCGATATCGTCCATTCGTAATCCTGATATACGCTCAGCACGAATTTCTTGGGATATGTGAGGTCGAGCACCGTTCCCTCTTCGGGGAAATTGCTGCATGCCGCGCCTTCGGTCATGGATGCTGACAGGACTTTGACGGCAGACAAGTCGGATACTTCATCAAGCTCCACGGTGACAGTCCTCTTGTCGGCATCTATCGACACCGACTTCTGCCCTTCCACTTCGAACGCGGTTATCTCCGCCCTGATCCGGGGATAAGACATGTCATTGTCTATCAGACACGACTGCAACAGAAGCAGTGGCAGCAAAAATATTATGTATTTGAAAGATTTCATCAGTTGTTTGCTTTTTTCATCCTATGTCCTCCGGTCGGGATATAGAATGACAGTCCGAAATTGATGGCCAACAGATTGACCTTGAAGTTCAGGCCGTTCTTCTCCATCTCGCTCCTTTCCACCTGGTTGGTCACCTGCACGACCTTCTGATAATTGAAACCCATAAGCCCGACAGAGACCTCGAACGCAACTTCATTGGTCACGAACGCACATATTCCCGGCACTACTCCTATCTCGAACTGGTATATGTCCTGGTATGTCCCGGTCTTGTATGGCTGCTCCAGGGTTTCGTCATATCCCATCCTGTAGGATTCTGACTGTCCGTAGCCTCCGGTCAGCCTAAGCTCTGTGAACATCGCGAACCTCTTGCTCTGCCCGAACGGGATGTAGTTCCGCAGAGTCAGGGCTCCTGTATATGCCTGCTTGAGATAATTGAAATCCCCTACCGAAAGGGAAAGGGCATCTGAGAGGGACAGGTCCAGATTCCCGAGTCCGAAAGAAGACCTGTCATAGTCAAACCTCGCCCCTACAGCCAGGTTGTCCCTGATGAAATAGGAGACCTGCGGGGCAATCCCGAAAGACATCAGGTTGCCGTGCAGATTCTGGACCAATGAAAACAGCATCTGATATCCAGTGTCATTGAGTCCGTTTCCGAGACTGTAGTTGGTGTAGGAGAATGATGCTCCAGCACCTACGGTACCAGCCGGTATGAACACACTGCTGCTCCGGCCTATTCCCCTGTCAAAAGGCTCGACAGGTTTCTTCTCCCTGCCTGCAGCCTGCAGAGACAGGGTCATGGCGCCGGCCAGCAATATGATTGAAAATATTCTTTTCATTACATCAATGTTTTATCTTTATTTATATCCCAGTTCCGCAGGGTCATATACGAAAGAGAATTCATCCAGATAGAGGGTGCTGTCCACTCCTCCTGTGAAATAGTCCCCGTACTTGCTTGCAGCTGCCACTATCACGATATATTTCGGTGTCCTGGTCCTGTCCCTGTATTCAAGCTCCAGGGTAAACGGCTGGTAGCCGTCTGTCTGACCGAGATCCAGGGAAGCATATGCGATAATGTGCCCGTCATTCTCCACATCCACGAATGTCCCTTCAGAAGTGTCGATTCTGGAAGGCTGGTCCCAGTCCGTCAGCATTATCTGTATCTGGCCGATATCGGTTTTCCCTGACATGTCATTGTAGCTTCCCTGGTTCACTGTCTTAGGTGTGTAATCATAGAAGCCTTTCAGTGCAAGAGGCCTTGAAGAGAACGGGACTCCCCAATCAAGAGCTGCACCCGACGGGATAATGCCACCGACCGTTCCTTCAAATCTGCCGGTATATATGTTACCTGCAGCAAGACCTACTATAGGAACGCTCAGCGTTGTCAATTTGGCTGCACTCTTGTTTTCTCCTGTTACAGCAAGATGGGAAGTTTCCTGCGTAGTCGGGACAATACCAAAAGATGCTGACCCGGGATTGGCTGAATCCCATATCATATAATCGGCACTGGCGTTCGGCATAGGAGCCTTCCCGTCCATATACCATTGGTCAAAGCCCATATTATGAAGCACATCCTCAGTCTCCGTAGTGAACTGCACAGGCTGATTCTCTCTGAAAGCAGCTGTCACAGCCCTGTACTCATACTGCGTACCTGCTGCAAGTCCGTGAAGCTCAGCCTCGAATGTCTTTGCTTCAGCATTCACGGTCACATCTGCATCCAAATTCGTCCATTCTTCATCACCCGTCCTGTACTGGAATCCGAGCCCTTCCGGCTGGTCTTCCGTGAGCCAGCGCCCTGAAAGATATGCAAACCTTGCCCATGCATTTGCAGTTAAAGTCTCCACTACAGGCTTGACTTCAAACGATATTTCCTGCAACAGCTCGCCTTCCGCATTGTTCTGCACAAAAACTTCAAACCCGTATGTCCCGGCAGGAAGAGTGGAGAAAAATCCTGTAAGGTCTATTTCCGGATTCAGGACTTCTTCGGTCACCGCCGGAGCTGTTATCCCGAGACCAGCCAGCGAAGACAATATCTCCTCGGAAGCATTTACAAGCTCTATTTCCTCAGGCAAGCCTGCTGCAGCAAGACCTTCGTCATCATGGCTGATGAGAACAGATGTCGCAGGATGTTTGAGATTCACATACAATATCTTTTCTGCAGCATCTCCAGTATGGAAAGACAGAGGGGAATCCAGACTGAATGAAGCGGAAATCTCCGGCTTGTCCTTTACAGAGAAATCCAGCAGGATGTCATGCACCTTCTCCGTCATGGAATCATCCACCACAATGGAAATCACTGCTCCGCCTTCAGGTTGCTTTTCCGCCATCCTGAAAGAAATGGCGTAATGCTGCTTAGGCTTCACTTCTTCATACGAGCCCGTCAATGTTTCATAGACTTCCCCGTCATTGTTGGTGAGGGCAAGACTCCATTCGAGCGTACCTGTCACGGCAAAATACCCGTCCCTGTCCACTGTCCCGTCAAGATTGCTGAAGACGAGTTCAGACACACCGTTGCTGACAGTCAGGACATAGCTTTTGAAATTCTCCCGTATCTCCTCCGAAAATTTCGTCGTCACCTTGACTGCATCGAGGACCAGGGTCATGTCGAGTGTCTCCGAGACCCCGTTCTTTATGACAAATGTCTCGGTATCAGAATAGAACGGAGAATCGAATGCTGCAGCCGAGCCTTCAGACAAGGACTCTCCGCAGGTCGCCACAGCCTTATAATGTCCGGTCTTCAATTTCAGAGGCTCCAAAACGGAAGCGCAATCCTCTATCACCTCCACAGGCTCATCGCTGCCGCTCCGATATATTGCCAGGGCAATCGGGGAAGACTCTCCAGTCGACTTCACGGAGACATCACTGCTGACTGCGTCAAATTCTATGTCCTCCGCATTCCGGTCAAGCCTGACATCGATATCCACATAGCCATATCCCTCCGGCTCGACTGTCTGTGTGCATGACAGTACGGGCAGGGTCAGGATTGCCATGATTATATGTCTTATTTTCTTCATATACGAAAATATTGCGACCATGCGTCTTATGCTTCAGGCATATAGAAGACCAATGCCTGGTTGAGTTCCTGTCCTTTAGTGTCAGTCACTATCAGGGTAAAGGTATGCTCCGAGCCAGGTTCAGGACCGAGCTGATACAGCAAAGGAAGAAGGGTCGACAACGGGAATTCCACAGAAGTCTGCCCGAGGAGATCATCACCGACAGGCAGCCCGACCATAGGATTGGACATGAATTCCTTCACTGCCTCGTCGTTAATCATGTCCATCGGCATAGTGAAAGTCTCGAGCAAAGACTGCAAAGTCGCGGACTCTATATTCACCTTGAATCCTGC
>JADIMD010000092.1 GCA_017695015.1 Candidatus Cryptobacteroides faecigallinarum
GTATGGTCATACCACCTTATGACTTCATCCGGCTTGACATCACATGACTTTATCTCAACACCTGCCTCGTGGCTTCCACTCAATGTCCCCGCCTGCCTCGCTGTCATTCTCGACATTACCCATGACCTTGAAATCACAGCATGAGCCTTCAAGAACTCCAATGACGCAGACGACTTCATCTCCGAAGATATCACGCTTAGCAGATAATCCTCCAACCCGACCACATTGACAGCCGTCAGAAGGTCATTTTCCACAATTATCCGCAACGCACCGGCGAATTTCTGGTTTTCCCGTCTCTCCCAATGGAATTCCTTCCCTATTGTCACTCCACACAGTCCGAAAGTAGGCTCCGCAAACATAGTGGACAAGGTCACAGCCCCGAAATACAGCTCGTCATAAAGCATTCCGTCATATTCCACCTTGCCGTCCCTGTATCTCGCCTTTCTCACACCAGCCCCGTCGGAAAAAATCTCGAATTCAATTTCCCTGGCAGACATTATCCCAACCTCCACCAAAGGCTGTGTCCTCGTCAGACGACGGATAATCATGTCTTCAGTCTCTTTTGTGACAGTAACTTCCGCAAGCATTTCCGAAAGCAGTGCATCACCGAGCTTGTCGAAATCCTCCTCCATCGGAGTTATCAGCACACCTGCCATATCGGCACAGCCTGGACTCATCATCAGATGGTCAGGACCTTCAGAAAAATAATGATGAGACCTGTGAGAAGTACGGAAAATGACAATAGAGCGGTATTCCCCTGATTTATAGTATGTAAAAAGGTTGAATCCCGGTTCAGAATCCCCTTCTGCCACAGGAGCGCAGTCCAGAAGCCTGTAAAACAGCTTGGCAGCAGACTTGGGAGTCGCGGACCTCAACACGAAAATTCCGTTTACAAATTTCCGGTAATGGAACAGATCTGCATCCTGGACAGAAGCCACATAAGACAATGGACAACCCGTCTCCCTCCCGTCAGAGTCCGCAGAGCTGAAATCCATTCCTTTTATGGCATCGAGCAGTCCGTCCACATCATTTTCAAGAGGCATCCTGCCCCGGCCTGCTCCCTGAAAATGATGATGGTCAGGGGCAGATGCTCCACACTTGGGCCCGTTATAGAAAAATATATGGTCCGGATAGGCCTTTGCGAGATCAAGGATATCCACATACCGTCTCCAGATAGACTGAGGCTGATGCTTAGACAATGCTATCACCAGATGATCAGGGAAAATCGGGTATGGATTGACCAGAATGTCATATTTCTTTCCCTTTCTGCCTTCAAAACGGATATGGTTCTGCTCGGCAGACCTGTTGTCCCTGCACAGGAAACATTTTCTTGCCTTCAGAGAGGCCTCGTCGGTCTTCGCCGCGGAAGAGACGATACGCGCCGGATTGTACTGGACTTCAACATCGAGTCCACCTACAGACAATCTCTTGACCTGCACACCTTTCAGCGCACGGAAATTGCTGCATGCAAGAGGCCAGCAGGAAAGCTGGTCATTGACGAATCCGTCTAAATCCTTTCTTTTTCTCATATGCTGTCACCTGCCGCACGCATGGACTTGTTGAAGCGAATTCTTGCCTCGATTTCCCATGTACGCAACCTGTCCTTGTATTCATTGTTAGTATTCTGTCTTTCAATGGAAAGATCCGCATCCGAATTCCCGTACCAGCGCCGGCAGCAGTAAAGCACATCGTATATCCTGCCTATCCTGTATTCCCTGCAGAAACGCAGGCCTGCGGCATAATCCTCCCCGTAGCTCGTATCCGGCATCCTGAACTTCCTCAAAAGAGAGGTCCGGAATGCTCTCGGAGCTCCCAAACCATTGACTCTAAGCGCATTGTTCCTCCCGTTCTCTTCAGTCCATTCCCTGTGGTCTATCACTCCTGGAGGTATCGGATTCAACTCTAAATCCGTCATACGGTAGCTTCCGATGACCATTGCACATTTTTCTCTCCGGAAAGTATCCACGATTTTAGACAGTGTATCAGGACCGGAATAGATGTCATCGCTGTCGAGCTGCACGGCAAATTCTCCGCAGAAATCGGATGAGACCGCAAGATTCCAGCATCCGCCGATGCCGAGACCCTCACGAGAAGGGATGATATGGACCAGACGGCTGTCGGACGAGGCAATGGATTCGAGCAGTTCAGAAGTCCCGTCGGTGGAATGGTTGTCCACTACGATCACATTGAACGGGAAAGAGCATTCCTGGGAAAGCGCACTGCGTACGGCATCTCCGACAGTCCCCACCCTGTTGAGCACAGGGATAATGACGGATGCTGTGACTGGATAAGCAGTGTCTGCCGTTTCCAGAGAATTGGACGAAGCCCCTAGTCCGTCATGAGAATCAGGTTCTTTGAACACAGGAGGCAGATAAGCCCCTATTCTCTTGAGATGCTCCGTGCATACCCTTTCCATCTCCAGCTGCACTTCCCTGTTTCTCGGATCCACATAGTCGAACTGCCTCTGCCCTGAAGGACGCAAGTCCGCCGCCATATCCGTATACAGGAATTCATTGATACGCACTATTTTACACATCCTGAGCCTCAGGTCATAGAAACCGGCGAAACGATAATCCGCCGTAAATGACGATACCGCTGCCCTGAACGATCCGGTACGGAACACCGCCACTGACCCGAAATCGAAATCATCCCTCACTGCACCCGGCTGGCAGTCAATCAGAGGATATCTGCGTCTGACAGGCTTACCGTCATCTCCCGGGAAAAGCCTGTAATGGTCGGAATACAGCATATCCGCCCCTGAATCTTCAGCGACGGATATGAATCTCTCTTCAGCATTTTCTGCCATTTCCGCTACCATATCATTCAGATACAGAAGCATATATTCTGAATCCACAGACTCTGCAATCCTTCTGAGAGTCTCCGTGGAACGGTCTGTCAATGTAATCCTCTCGATATCCATTGTTGCCGACTTTTAATTCCCATTCAACTTATTGTACTGCAGCGGTTTACAGCAAAGCCACAAGCTTCGGATAAATCATGGAGAACTCGTGCTCGAAATTAGGAGTGAAGACCGAATTCCCGATATTGTCATGAATCTCGGCAAGACTCCACCAGCGTCCCTCCTCCACCTCATCCCGGTCAGGGGTCAGCTCAAAACTGCCCACTGCGGCAAATACATTCACAAGCTCATTCTCCCTGTCGGAATGGTATTCATATGAAAGCAGATATACAGGGTTGTATTTTGTAAACCCGAGCTCCTCGTAAGTTTCCCTGTAAAGGGCCTCCATTATCTGCTCCCCGAAATCGACATGTCCACCTACAGCAGTATCCCATTTGCCAGGCTGGATATCTTTCTTCATCGACCGCTTCTGCAGATACAGTCTCTCGTTCCTGTCGATGACATGCAGGTGCACTACAGGATGCAGAAGCCTCGATCCCCCATGGCAATATTCCCTTGAAGCCATTCCCACAACCTCTCCTGTCGGCCTGACCACAGGGAACATCTCTTGCCTGCCAACCTCCTCGCCCGCCCTTTCTGCAGAAGGAGCAGGCAATACGGGGACATCCCCGAGAGGATAGACAAGGTCAAACATATCAGGCGAATGCGATGAGTATCATGAGCTGCGCCACAAGCACCCTCATAAACATCGACAGAGGGTATACAGTCGCATAATTGACTGATGTGTAGTCAGTACCGTACGCACTCTGGGCAAATGCCAGCACCGGAGGGTTGGTACAGCCTCCCGTCAGAAGACCGCATATCTGGTAGAAGTTGAGCTTGAACACCAGACGGCCGATCAGCGCTATCAGGAATGTAGGGATGATGGTGATGAGAGCGCCGTACAGTATCCACCAGTATCCGCCGCCGAGAATCGAGCTTACGAAATTCTCACCTGCACCGAGACCCACTGCAGCAAGGAATATGGAAATACCTATCTCCCTGATCATCAGGTTGGCACTTGTAGTGGTATAAGTGGTTATCTTCAGCTTAGGCCCGAAATAACCTATAAGTATCGCAATGATGAGCGGTCCGCCTGCAAGTCCGAGCTTGATAGCCTGAGGGATGCCAGGGAAACGGATAGGAATCGATCCGAATATCACACCAAGAGCTATTCCGAAGAAAATCGGAATCAGATAAGGATGGTTGAGTCCTGAGGCTGAATCACCCACAACAGACTTGACTTTCTCCACTGCATTCTGAGGGCCCACTACCCTTAGCACGTCGCCGAGCTGGAGTACGAGGTTAGGATTAGCCACCAGATCCACACCGGCACGGCTTACCCTCGTGATGCTCACTCCATATGTAGCCCTGATATTGAGCTCTCTCAGCTTCTTGCCTGTAAGAGAAGACTTGGTGACAGTGAAAGTCTTGACAGTCATTGAAGTATCTATACCCTTCCACTCGTTCTTGTCCAAAGGAAGCTCCTTTCCGAAAAGCATCGACACCACTTCCTCGGAAGACTTCGAAGTGATCACGAGCAGATGGTCGCCTTCCTGGATTACAGTGTTGGCTGTAGGGAAAATAATCTCACCGTTCCTGCGGAGTCTCGAAATCACGAACTTGTTGGTAATCTCCTTGTCGACTTCCTTCACTTCCTTGCCGAAAACTGCAGGATTCTGCACCTCGAAGACAAGACGCACGGCGCTCTCGATCCCGGAATTGTCCTGATCAAGGGCAGCCTGTTCCTTCTTCAGATCCACTCGGAAAATAGCCTTGACAAGCATCAGCACGAAGATCACGCCAAGCACACCGAGAGGATAGGCCACTGCATACCCTGAAGCCAGCGAACCTGAAAGATTTGATGCCACCTCTGCTCCCTGAGTGGCCACGGCAGCATCATAATAAGTCTGCTGCGCAGCTCCGAGACCTGGAGTATTGGTGACTGCACCTGACATCACTCCCACCATCGTGGTCAGATCCTCCCCGGTGACAAGATGTATCACATAAGTAGTAAGGACCGCCAGCAGCACGAGAGCCACGGCAAGCAGGTTCATGGTCAGACCTCCTTTCTTGAAAGAATGGAAGAAACCCGGTCCTACCTGCAGACCGATAGAGAACACGAACAGGATAAGTCCGAACTCCTTGAGGAAATGAAGGAGTTCGCTTGGAATCCTAAAGCCGAAATGACTCAGGAGAATACCGACAAACAGAATCCAGGTTGCCCCGAGGGTCACACCCTTTATCTTGAATCTTCCGAGCCATATCCCCACGGCGATCACCACTGAAAGCAGCAGGATGGAATGCCCGATTCCCAAACCGAAAAACAAATCTTTCATATAAAATCAAATTATCATTCAAAATCCGAATTCCACACAGAAAGCAGACTTGCCACCGACTTTCCCTTCTATATATATCTTCCCGTCAGCATCTGCCCTGAAAAGCTCCACGGTATCTCCAGGCCTCGTCTCGTTGTTGAAATTGATTCTCACATCCTTCACGGGATTGGCCACCAGGAAATCATATTCGAGCAAATCCATTGCCCACATTACATAACGGGCATTGTTGGTATGTCCGTTCAGATCCACATCCGAATACGCCACGACATGTTCACCCGCTTTGGTTTCTTCGCACCCTTTCGGCATCTGGACCTTGCCGCATTCCTGCTCCACAGCATTCTCCATGCAGGCTGTCCCGTCATCGAGGATACCTGTATCACGGCAGAGTCTCCTTGTGTCGACATTTATCACAAGCCACGAAGTGGTTGCAGACACGAGGGTTTCCCCTTCCTTGTTCTTCATCTGGAAATCACGGAGATAGAAAAGCCCGGAAGCCCCTTTGTGCCAAGTACACAACGAGACCTCCTCGCGCCATTTCGGATGGCGGTTGAAATGAATATGCATTCTGGAAAGCACCCACACCGTCCTGGTCCTGATAAGGTCGTCATAGCCGAAGCCCAATATCCTGGCATGGACATTTGCAAGCTCCTGGGCAAGGTCCATAAAGGAAGACGGTTTCAGAAGACACGAAGAATCCGTGTCGTAGCAAGGAATTACAAGTTCCTGTGAAAGTTTATTCTCCATATACCGAGTTTCGGGTCGCAAATGTAACACTAATACTTTACATTTTCAAATCCGAAGCCGGAGTCAACGGTTTATCAGCTCCAGTTCCTCCTTGCTATATAGCAAGGAATCAATAAAATCCGGGCACAGGTGCGAAAGAAGGACAAATGCTCCGAGCAAAAGCGCCACTGCAGCGGCTGCCCCCAGCACAGACCACAACACAACCTTCATCACCTTATTATTATGGACTGTCCTGGTCTTCTCCACTTGCTTTTCCGACGGTTTTGCCTCCATCTTCTCTTTTCCTGATGACGGTTTTGCCTCCATCTTCTCTTCTCCTGATTGAGTCTCTGACAGCACTGATGGCCCCTCCTCTACAGACTTGTTTTCAGGTTTTTCCCCAGTCTCCGATTCACCACTCTGCACAGCATTCTCATGACCACCTGCCGCATGCGCCTTCAGAGACACCGGCTCCAGTCCAAGCCCCTCAGGAAAAATATCCATATCCTCGTCAGCAACGAAAAAATAATTGTTTTCCTTGGTCGCCCTTAACCTTCCCAACTCTGGGAACACAATCACCTTCTGCCTGTTCAGGACCTGCCTCATCTCCGCAATGAAAGTGACAAGCACTTCCCTTGCAACTTCCTCCTCCACACCTGCCAGCGAAGCATAAAACGCTACAAGGAGCTCATCTCCGCCCTGACCTTCCCTGAAATAAAGTTTCCTGTACGGAGGATTGATAGTATATCCCTTGTCAGAAATGACAGAAGGAGCCATCTCCGCCACAAAAGACCCGAGTCCAGGCAACGAAACCTTGTCGTGATCAAGAAGCAATTCTCTCACCATCCTTGAGAGAATATCTATGTCCATGTCAGAATACATATGAGCCGGATTACATTGACAGAGGACAAAGGTAAGATTTTTTTCAAAAAAATATGAGAAAAATTTGCAGCATCAAAAAATTATCGTACCTTTGCAATCCCATTTGAAAAACAAGTGGACAAAACAAAATTCCTGAATAGCTCAGTTGGTTAGAGCATCTGACTGTTAATCAGAGGGTCCCAGGTTCAAGTCCTGGTTCAGGAGCAACTCAAAATCAAGAGGTTACGGAAATCCGTAACCTCTTTTTCTTTTACCACCCCTATTTTCCAGTCCCAAAATCATTGTCGTTCTGAAAATTATGTTTACCTTTGCAAGGTCATTGGGAAATGATATTGATGAGAAACAAGGCAGGCATCTATCCCTAAATGGGTGCCTGCTTTTTTTGACTACGACCGAGGGGAGGTGCTTATGCGAGGAGCCAATTGTTCTTACACCAATCATCAATAATTTCTCAATGCAAAAAAGAACATATTGCAAATTCGTTATAATCTCCATCAGTGCGGAGGTTATCAGACTTTTCCGGATTAAAGTGTTCACTCATATAAAATTCGGGAAAAGAGGACGGGAGAAAAGTCTACTTAAGTAGTAGGGAACTTCAATAGGCTCTATCCCATGCCGACAATCGGCACTCTGCCCTATCCCCTCGGTTTTACCCCACCGACATCTGCGCAAGCGACACCCATTCTACGCCCTGAGAGGCATTTCGTCAGCGCACATCTCACCTTTTCAACCGACATCTGCGCAAGCAAACCTCGTTCTACGCCCTATGCGGCCTCCTCCCTGCGCACATGTCGCCTCGCTGCACATGTCGCCTCGCGGTCATTCTGAGCGGCAGCGAAGAATCTGCCAAGAATTCGGACTGAATTTCACACACCGATATGCCAAAATCAAACACAGGGACTAATTTTTCGAATCGGCTTCTACAAACTGTTAGAAATCCCCCAAAAATCGGCAACACCTAAAGCATGAAAAAGCATATTAAAATGTAACCAATGCGATATAAAGGTGAATTTATAATTCATAAGCAACCACATTTTAGACATAATATAGAAACACGCAAAATGCTGGACTTCATTCATATACACCAGCCATAGTTCGAATTCATAATTAAAATATTATTAAAAATATTTTTTCAAAAGCCAAAATATGGCATGTGTACTATCAAAACAGCATCTCAGAAGCACAAATTTGATATTCAAATTTGAATTCGCATTCACAAACAAGTGAAAATATGTAAGTTAGAGTACCCCCCCGTTAAAAAGTGTTGTATAATTTGAAATTTTTATCTTACTTTGCAGACCTGTAACAGAAAGTGTTTATTGAATGTCAGTCCTGTATGGACGGAAAATTCTAACCGAATGCCTGTCTGACGACATCTGGTTACGATTTTGAGGTATAAAAGGATAATTAGTTATGTGGATGGCTCTAAAAAGAGTTTTAAGCATTGCAACAATATGTCTCGCAGCATGGGCTACGGCAGGCAGTTTCACAGCATCCGCACAGCAAGTCGGAATCAAGACCAACTTGCTGTACGATGCCACTGCCAGCATAAATCTCGGTCTTGAGATAGCCCTTGCCCCTAAATGGACCATAGATATTTCAGGCAATTACAACGCCTGGGACTTCAGCAACGACCGCAAATGGAAACATTTCCTCGTACAGCCTGAAGCCAGGTACTGGTTCTGCGAAAAGTTCAACGGACATTTCCTTGGTCTCCATGTTCACGGAGGTGAATTCAATGTAGGCAATGTATGCACTCCGTTCAATCTGTTCGGAGACTGCAGAAGCACAAGACATGAAGGCTGGTACTACGGTGCCGGTATCAGTTACGGTTACCAGTGGGTGATCGGCAAGAGATGGAACTTCGAGCTCAGCGCAGGTATCGGATATGTCGGCTCTGACTATGGGGTATATGAAAAGCCAAGATGCGGTGCATATCTCGGTCCGGAGCACCACGACTATTTCGGTCCGACAAAGGCATCCATCACATTCATCTATATCATTCGATAACTGCCATGAAAAGATACATTTCTCATATACTATGTGCAATACTGACGCTGTCCGGTGCTCTCCGCCCTGCGGACGCATTTGCTGCAGGCGACGGTAAAGACAAGAATGTCAGCTACCTTGATGTGATCGGCTTCGAAGGTAGAGAAGTGGTCAAGGACGCACGCGAGGTCAATCTCAACATGAATATTGTCCTGGACAGCACCAAGATACGCACCCAGCACACAGTCTCCCTCACTCCGGTCATCATATCCAGGGACGGGAAAGACACCACGGCATTCGGGGCAGTCATCGTAGACGGACGCACAAGGCACAAGGTATTCATCCGCCGGGACAGGCTTGACGGCACAGACCCGAAAAGGGACTCAGCCCTTGCCATTATCCAGAGAAAAAACAGGAAAGAACAGACATACACTTATGTTTCATCTGTCCCATACAGCAGATGGATGCTTGACGGGCGGATCGGTGTGCTGGAATGCGTTAAGGGCTGCGCCGACTGCGGAGAGGGAGAATCAGACACCACATTTGTAGAACAGGTGCTTCCGGAATTCATCCCCGTATGGAAGACAACAGTGATGCAGCCCGAGCCGGAACCGATAAAGAAGAGAGAAGAAAGCAGGATAGCAAGGCTCCAGTTCCGCTGGGACAAATACGACATCCTACCTGAATGGCAGGGCAATGATGTGGTCCTCGACACAGTCACAAATTCCATCGCCCTCGTAAAAGGGAAAGACTATATCTCGATAACAGGAATCTATGTGGCAGGTTTCGCATCTCCGGAAGGAACTTACGAATACAACATGAGGCTTTCCGGCAACCGCGCGAAATCATTTGCCGACTACATTGCCGAACACAACGGGATAGATCGCGACATGATAACCGTAGAATGGAGCGGTGAGGACTGGGCAGGATTCAGGGCACAGCTCGAAAAATCCGAATTCGCCAAGAAAGACCAGATAATCGCACTCATCGACACCTACACTGAAGACAGGAACGAATGCGAACGCCAGATACTGAAGATCCTCCTCAGAAGCGAATACGAATGGCTTCTGCGCAACATCTACCCGTATCTGCGTCACTGTACCTACAGAATAGAATATGAAGTGAAGAACTTCGACCTCAATGAAGCCAGGAAGACAATATACGACAGGCCGCAGGACCTCAACCTCGACGAAATATACAAGGTGGCAGGGTCATATGAGACAGGATCGGAAGAATATGCCTATGCGATGGCAATGGCAGCAAAATATTACCAGGACTCCCCTGCCGTGATGAGCGACCGTGCAGTCAGGGCCCTCGACAAAGGGAACGCTGCAGAAGCGGTGAAGATATTGGAAAAAGTCCCTGAATGGACAAGAATAGGCCAGGAGACACGCCCCGAAATCTCGGCAGAGAATGCCGAGCTGCTCAACATACTTGGAGTGGCATATGCCCAAGACGGACAGCATGGCAACGCAAGGCTATGTCTTGAAGCAGCATCCGGGGCAGGCAACACCAACGCGGAGCACAACATGACACAGCTGCTCAATATTATTGACCAGCTATAATGGCAAACTGAAAACAAACAACTCAAAATAATTAAGTTATGAAAATTTATTCATTCATTGCGACAACCGCAATCGCAGCACTTGCACTCGCAGGCTGCAACAAAGAGCAGGTCACTGCACCTGCCGCCAATCCTGATGAAGGAACGAAAGCCATTACGCTCAGCATCAAAGGAGTCAATATGACCAAAGCTACCATGGTTCCTGACGTGAGTTGGGCCAAGGCAGCATCAATCGACCAGATTGACATCTATTTCACATCAGAGAGCAAAAATATCCTGTATGCATATCGTCTCAGCGAGACCTCGCATGCCGATGCATGGAATGCGATCAATTCGACTGAAGGCAACAACAAAGTCCGTTTCATAGGACTTGACGGAGTGTCACAGGTTTATGTAGTTGCCAATGACGTAATTGCAGAGCCTTACACAGAGGGAAACATCAGCCAGATCTCTGCAGATCTCATCAACATGTACGGAACGAAAGACAATACGGATGTACTTTATGTAGGCGGTGACGACAGTCTTGATCCTATCGGGACTGAAGTAGCCGGAGATGTCGGAGCCAACGTCGGAGCCAACGGCAGCGATATGGGTACTCAGACTCCTGAAGATATGGCAGCTCAGTACTATACTGCAAACATATCCATCCGCCCTGTAATCTCCCGTCTCGAAATCAACAAGATATCGGCTGTCGTAGACGGTTCAGGCAAAATCATTGTCAATGAAGGCGAAGAGTCTGAAAAGACTTATACCGTAGAATATACCGGATTCCAGCCTCAGCTCGCAGGTATCTACATGTCAGACTTCTCCGGTATCCTCAACCCTGTCGATGCGTCTTTGGAAGACACTTTTGCGACACCGGAAGGTAACCTTATCGCTAACGGTATGTGGGCAAGTGGGGCAGGCATCGCAGACAGATTCAATGTTCCCGGCATCACCCTCTTCAGCAATTACAACACCGACAACTATCAGAATCTGTTCGACTCTGAACCAGGAAAAGGAGTAGGATCATCTGAATATGTATACTTCCAGGGCAGCAACACTTGCGTACCGTTCAACTTCCTCGTACCGTTCGACATTCTCCCTAAGGAAGACGGTACTTTCGATAACCCGGCTACAGTTCCGGCATCATCTTCTTTCGAAGCGCCTAAATTCCACTTCCAGTTCGTATTCCCGCAGGATAAGATCGATGATTTCACTATCACAAAGATCACCGATGATGCAACAGGGTTAGAAGTTACGGAAGAAGATCCTCTTTATGACCAGCTTACTGCGAAACTCGTGTTCACTGTCGCAAATACGGAAGGCAATATCTACTACGCCAATGTAACAGGGTTCCTCAACGAGGACGATTCAGCCGTAACTGTAGCGCCTAACACCATCTACAGGATGAACGAAGTACAGATCACCCCGTTCAACCTGACCGGAGGTACAGTGACATCAGACGAATACAACATCATTGTCAAGGTTGACGTCCTTGAATACAATGAAATGGTAGTAAAACCTTCATTCGAATAATATCAATAAGTTCCGGCGACCCCGTCGGCAATGGTCCGCCGGGGTCGGGGAACAATAAAACATTTTCACTGAAAGTTGATGAAATCCGGATTACTCATATTGCTTGGCACTGCATTCTGTCTGCTGACGGGATGCATCAGGGAAGACCGTTCTGATTGCTCGTGCGATGTCTTTCTGGATTTCCTGTACACCGGAGACGGTCAGACCGACATATTCCCGGACAAGATCGACAAGGTGAACATGTATGTTTATTCAGCCGCTGACCGTTCTCTCGCAGGAGAATATGAACTTGACAAGGCTGCCCTTACAGAGCATCAGGGAATCCACCTGTATCTCCGTCCTGGAAACTACAGGATAGTATGCTGGGGCAATGCAGCAGACAGGACACATATACACAAGGTCTACGACGAGGCGAAGGTGGCAGAACCGGTATGGTTCAAATCAGATGAATTTTTCACAGGCAACGACGAGCTTTATTTCAGCGAGTTGGAAATTTCCGTCCCTGAGACCCTGAGGGATGTGGAAGGGACCTGCAACTTCGAGTGTTCGCACATCGACATGTATGTGCAGCTCAAAGGATTCAAGGGGGCAATCGGGCCGGACGGGCATGAGGCTGACATTGTTGTCGCCCACACCGGACTCCCGGCATATACGGATTTCTTCAATGTTCCCGCACAGGACGAAAGGTGCGAGGTTATCCCGGAAATCCAAGATGATCCGGATAATGATGATTCGTATATTTTGAAATATCATGTTCTCAGGTTCTCCGAGCAGGAAGAGACTGCCCTGGAAATCAGGGATCCGGAGGACAACAGTACAATGCACACTGTTTCGGTCACAGATTTCATCCGTGACAACGGAATAGGGATAGACGACATCCAGGAAGCGAGTATAGGCATCAGGCTTATTCTCGGACCTATAGGAGTGGACGTCGTGGAATGGAATGTAGAAGATGTAAAACCAGGTTTCGATTAAGACAATCGGAAATGAGAAGGTCAACAGGAATAAGGTCGGCCGTCAGGCTTATATACACCGAAACTGCAAAAGTTCTCGGTGCGGCTGCTGCTGTCCTGCTGCTCATTACGGTTTCCGGATGCAGAAAAGAAAACGTTGTCGCCGACATTCCGGTATTCGGAGGGCCGACGGATGTGATGCTTGTCCTGTCCGACAACGGGAAAACCCAAAAGAAAACCCCTGACACCAAAGCCGTCATCGTAGACGAAATCCAGACTATCCATTCCATAAAAATATACGCATTCAAGCACGGTCTTGAAGAACTGGCCGGTTTCGTCGATTATCCCGACGTTGAAGCTGACCAGCGCAATTTCCATATGCATCTGAATGCAAGCGGGCAGATTGACTTTTATGTGATAGCAAACGACATATTCGCTGACACGGGAAATGTTCTTGACGAAAAGTCGAGAAGAAAAGAAATCGAAAACACAAGGTTCTCGGGACTGAAGTCAACAGGAAACATGACCGCTGTTCCGATGAGCAACATGCACACTAAGAAAAACGGAGACGGGAACTTTACATTCACGATCGAAGAAGACAACGATCTGCCTCCGATTATTCCTATCGAACTTACCCGCGCCATGGCAAGACTGTCTTTCTCATTTGCCAAAAGCGCTGATGATGACAAAATCTTTATAAATAGCATTACCATTCAGAACGAACCGGAATCAGCTGGATATTTCACTTCAGACGGTAGCCCTTACGGACTGAATCAGCAAGAGGAAACCATCGTCAGCAACCAGACTGAAATCACGGTGCTAAATACGACAGGCAGCGTGGAAGGCGACATGCAGGATCTTGCTGACGAGGATTATCTCCTGCCTAATGATGTCGGAGTCAGCAACAGTGCAGGGCTGTATGAGGGCAATGCAAAAAATGCATATTTAGTCACAGTGGACTACTCTGTCAATGGCGTCGGCAAGACGAAGGAAATATATCTTCCCCCTGTCAGACCAAACGACTGGGTGCAGATAAAGGCTATCTTCAAGGAAGACATCAATAACTGTGTATTCCACATCATTGCCGTTCCATGGGAGCGGAAAGTGATGGACGACATAATATTTGACTAACAGGGCATGATTACAATGAGAAAGATATTCGGTATAATATCAGCAATGGCTATCCTGACACTTGCAGCAGGCTGTGTCAAGGAGGAGATTGTGCCCAATGCAATGGAAGAGGGCATTCCGGTCACTGCGAAACTTAAATTCGGGCTGGATGGGGCCGATGATGTATCGGTCACCACCAAGGCAGAACTCAATTCCTACTCTGAAATCATCTCCCTGTTCCTTTTCATCTACAATGCAGACGGAACAATCTGCGAGCAGGTGGAAGAATATGGTCAGGCAGCCCTCACCGATAAAGGTTCAAACGGAGAAGGGCATCATTATTATACCGCAGACATCCACACTACTTCAGGAGAAAAGAAAATCTATGGAGTGGCCAATTACAACCAGGTGCAGAACTGGAAGGATTTTGAGGACGAAATCAGGAGATATGGTCAGAAGGCGATGGATGGAGCAACTGCAGACACGATCAGCGCAAGCCTTTTCCACCTGATAGACAGGTATGTCAACGAAGGGACCACAATACAGTTCAGCACAGCCCAGATGATATTCTCGGGGACAGAGAATATCACCGTAAACAGAGACGGGTCCACAGACAAGCCTTTGAAAGTGGAAAGGATAGTTGCGGACATCGAGTTCAATATTGTCAACGGAACTACTGATGAAGGCAACACAGTGGCTTTCAGACCGACTACATACAGGATATATAACCTTCCGAGCGTGACCAGGCTTTCTCCTGGCCGCGGTGAAGAAGACAATCCTGCAGAGGCAAACCCTGATTACTACTATAACAGCACAGACATCAGAATCAACACGACCACCGACCAGGGATATTATTTCGATTTCTTCATGCCGGAGAATGTCCAGCCGACTTCAAAGACTCCAGTCACGACATTCCACGAAAGAGAGGCATGGGACGGGAACGCAGGAGCTTCTCCTGAAGACAAGGTTTTCACCCATGTAACAGGCAATGCCACATTTGTAGTGATAAGCGGTGAATATGCGGAATATGACAGCAACAACAACCTTGTCAGATCAGGCAGCACAAGCTATACCATCCATCTTGGAGACTTCAGCAATGAATACAGGGCAGCCCATCCTGACAATCCGTTCGGGGACTACTCCATTCGCCGCAACTGCAGCTATATCTACACGATAACCATCAAGGGCGCGGATGCAATCATCGCGGAAGCCGAGAAAAGGGACCCTGCCGAGAAGCCGTACCAGCAAGGATCTGAAGGCAGTATCGTGAACATCGGAGAGATTACCCGAAGCTTCTCCCTCGATGCCCATTATGAGCAGGTGCTGCTGTCATACAACCTGACCAATATCCTCGAATCTGTGCAAGGGGTGCAGGAAGATGTCGATGAGGCTATCGGCAACTATCTCATGCTTTATATTGACACTCCGTTCCAGAACGGGATTGTCGAGATATACCCTTATACCATCTACTCCGAAGCAGAGGCAAAAGGCATTGATCCTGCCACCGCAAAGGCGAATGCACTGTCGGGGGCTGACTACAAATGGGTGGAGTTCTTCCCTCAGAAGCAGAATACTTCCCTGTCCGCATATCCAGGACTTCCGTTATGGAAAAACAACAATGTGGACATCAATACACGCAGCGACCTGAATGAAAAAATCATAGATGCCTACGACCTTTGCGTGAAACTCGGCAAAGTCGTCAGGAAAATGAAGTCAGGTTATGACATATCCACCAATGACTATGCTGAAGACGGGATCACGGTGACTTTCCGCAACGGAAGATATTATGCCTACTTCACCGGCTTTGTCGATGAATACTACTATTATACCAATCCTGCAACAGGAGCAGCGATGACCAAATGGAGTGAATTCGTCAACAAGGATCCACGCACAATGATGATCAGTATGGAGGTGCAGGCTTCCGAAGACGGCAACAGCATTTCCAGTTCGGTCCACACATACATCATGCAAAGGTCCATCCAGACCTTCTATGACGACACCCGTGCAGATGACCTCTGCGCATTCGGAATAGAGACTTTCAACGAGACTCCGAGAATGAGTAACGGAGGTTACTCTGCAGGCGATTATGACGACAATGGCAGACTGAATACAATAAATGTCGTCACCGGAATATCAAGAAACTGGGCGCGTCATATTTACCAGACAGCGAACGGATTCCTTCAGAGTGTCGGTAATGATGATAACCGCAAGCGTTCTAATGCGTACTATTCCCAGAACATGGCATACACGGCCTGCATGTCCAGAAACAGGGATCTGGATGGAGACGGACAGATAGACAATGACGAGATCAGATGGTATCTTCCATCGGCAAATGAATATCTCCGAATCGGAATGGGTGCTCCGGTACTGCCGAGTGAAGCGCAGTTGTATGACATCAACACCAAAAACAACATGACCAGCGGTTACCCGGAAAACTTCCTTGATGACGGAGCCTTGTATTTCACGAGTACAGAAAGCAAGAGAGTATACTGGGCAATGGAGAAAGGGTCATACGGGACAAATCTCGATGCCGGGGGACGATACGAGATCAGATGTGCCAGATTGTTGCCTGCGAACGACCTTGACGATTTAAGTCAGGTACCAGATGCTACATTCATATCCAAAAGAAAAGCGACAACTATCGTGAGCGGTCCATCATGGTGGCCGACGACCAAAACAGTCTATAACTATGTAATAGACTGCCGGAATGTGCTGGTGCCGACATTGTACAGGGCAACAATTGCGAATCTTCCGCTCATCCCACACACTGAAGATGATCCGGAAAACAGATTCTCTGACGGTTTTGTGATTTCACGAGAGTTTCTCAGCGGAGGACAGGTATATGGCGTCGATGACATACAGAACAGGGATCAGAACCAGAGGACAGACCCCTGCTCGAATTATCATGAAGAAGGAGATCCGGAAGGGGCAGGAATCTGGAGAGTCCCAAATCTTTCAGAACTCACCATCATGGCTTCTGCTCCGAGTAAATACCTTGACAACAGAGCCTGGGTAATGGCAAGCACGGATTTCTCGGCTCCAGTGAGAGAAGCATTTCTGCTCAACAGTAGTATGATAATAACCTGTGATTTAAATGGACATTCAACCTTTTATGTCAGATGCGTCCGCGATGCCACTGAAGAAGAACTGAATAATGCTGTCCCAGAATAACCGCTCGGACCAGACCATCAAGAGAAAGCGCAATTCTTTACACATACAATTTCTACCATCATTACGGTCGGCTCTAACCCCGGCCGTAACGATTTTCCCCCAAACCATTCCCCATCACTCCTGTCATTCCGAGCCCCCTCCTGTCATTCTGAGCGCCTTTTTGTCATTCTGAGCGTCAGCGAAGAATCTGGGTCCTCTCCCCTGTCATTCCAAACATCCCACTATCACCCCAATCACCCTCTTGTCATTCTGAGCGCCAGCGAAGAATCTGTTTCCTCCCCTCCCATATTCTCCTCTTCTCCTTCTCCCGACATGTGTGCAGGCAACCATCGATATACGCTTTGTATGGCATCCCGTCTGCGCACTTCTCGGCATTTCTTCTGACATCTGCGCAGGCAATCCCCCTCCCACGCCGTATTTCCAACTTTCCCTGCACACATCTCAACTCCCAAACCGACATCTGCGCAGACAATCCCTCTCCTATAATTTCCCCGTTATTTCATCAACCATTCTTTTGTCAAGACCCAAAACTCGGGATATTTGATATGAATTAGCCTTATATTTTAATTTTAAAATTTTTACCATTTTACTTCTCTCTGCCGCATCGAGTATAGACAACTCCTTGCTGTACCAGCTTCTGGCAATATTAGACGCAATTTTTATTACTTCAGAATCTTGAAATGCAATACCGGTATATGCCAGCTCATATTCTATAGCAGAATAATTTACCTTTGAAATAAAACGAGACATGACTTCTCTCGACACATCATACAAATTCTCAACAAAGGCATGATTGACAAACGAAGATGGAAGAATATTCCCATTTTTTGTTATCATCATTTTGCTTCCTGTCACATCCGTATGTGTTTCAAGTTTGTCCATAAGGAATCTTTTTTGATATGAAGAAGCAGGAAGTGCGAGCGCATTGTTCTCTGAATTTCTGAAATAGCAGTTATAACTTGACCATTCATACTGATCTGCATTCCTGGCTACACCTGCCTCAACCGGATTTCTCATTATGTATGCAATACAATTTTTAAAGTATTGAATAGAATCGATTTCCTTTATTGAAACAGATACATCTCTGAAAGCATGTTCAACCTGATGTTTTTCGTTGAAATACTTTGAATAACATTTTTTAAATCGAATAATAAAACGGTTAACATTTTTCTCTGACGCCGTCAAGACAGCGAAATGCACATGATTAGACATCATACAATAGGCAATAATGTCAATCCGCAGCGCATATGCACCTATAGCACATATGTCAATGGCTTTACTGTAATCGGACTCATCAATAAATAGACTGCTGTCTTTCCCTTTTGTTGAAATGTGGAACAATTTCACCTGCCCCTCGTTCGTCATTCTCTTTTCCATATTTTCAAATTTTTCGCAATAAAAGAAAACTTATCCGTGTTTCCAATTTTTGCAGAAAAACGCCTTCTGATGCAGTAAAACCCCGTTTTTACACAAAACAGATGACACGAATTTCTCTACGGAACAACATCTAAACTCCTATTTTTCAAACACATAGATTAAATATCCGTTTCACCTAAAGGGATCTGAAAAAATTCAACAATCAATAAAATTTTTCCGACATGTGCGCAAGCAATCCCTTTTCTACGCTCTGAGAGGCACCCTCCATGCGCACTTCTCGGCATTTCTTCTGACATCTGCGCAGGCAATCCCCCTTCCAAGCCGTATTTTCAACTTTCCCTGCACACATCTCAACCCCTAAACCGACATCTGCGCAGGCAAACCTTGACTCACGCCCTGAGTGGCAACCTCTCTGCGCACATGTACTCTCTCTGTCATTCCGAGCGCCCTTTTGTCATTCTGAGCGCCAGCGAAGAATCTGTTTCCTCCCCTCCCATATTCTCCTCTTCTCCTTTTACCCGACATCTGCGCAGGCAATCCCTTTTCCACGCCGTATTTTCAACTTTCCCTGCACACATCTCAACTCCTAAACCGACATGTGCGATGGCAAACCTTGACACACGCCCTGAGTGGCATACTCCATGCGCACTTCCCGGCATTTCCCATGACATCTGCGCAGACAATCCCCCTCCCACGCCGTATTTTCAACTTTTCTTGCGCACTTCTCGGCATACATAGATTTCCTAGATCCTTCACTCCATTCCAGGATAATGGAACTCGTTTTGAAGTCACAGATCCTTCACTCCGACTCGTCTCCGTTCAGGATGACAGGAATGCGGCTGCGTTCAGGATGGCAGGAATGCGGCTGCGTTCAGGATGGCAGGGGACGCCATATAGACTGTTGCGCCTCAGCAATTGCAAGCGAGCTTGCATTGCTCTCGGCTTCTCACTATCTTTGCATCCGAGATAAAACGAACTGACATATGAGCCAACTTATCTTGCCGCATGGTTACAGGGCATTGCTGGACCAGCGCCAGACCGAACTTGCCATCAAACAGATCAAGGATTTCTTCCAGCTGAACCTTTCATCTGAATTGCGGCTGCACAGAGTGACCGCCCCCCTGTTCGTGCTGAAAGGGATGGGCATCAACGATGACCTCAACGGAGTGGAACGCCCCGTATTCTTCAAAATCAAGGATATGGGAGAAGCCGAAGCGGAGGTGGTACATTCTCTCGCAAAATGGAAGAGACTCACTCTTGCAGAATACAGGATAGAGCCGGGGTACGGCATCTACACCGACATGAACGCGATACGGGCAGATGAAGAGCTGGACAATCTGCATTCCCTGTATGTCGACCAGTGGGACTGGGAACGCGTAATCACTCCCGAAGAAAGGACAATCGCGTTCCTGAAACGGACAGTGAACGGCATATATTCTTCGATGGTCAGGACCGAATATATGGTCTGCGAAATGTATCCGCAAATCGCCCCGATGCTTCCTGACTCGGTACTGTTCATTCACGCCGAAGAATTGAGACAGAGATATCCTGACCTCTCCCCAAAGGAAAGGGAAGACGCAATCGCCAAGGAATATGGTGCGGTATTCATCATCGGCATAGGCTGCCGGCTCGGAGACGGACAGAAGCACGACGGCAGGGCTGCCGACTACGATGACTGGTCGACGGTCGCAACCGACGCTCCAATGATTCAGGGTGAAAGGCCAACCTCCAATACAGCCGAATCCGGAAATCCTTCAGACTATCATACAGGTCATTCCCCTGGAATGGCAACATCGGCTCACTGCAACGGCGAGAAACTCCCTGGACTGAACGGAGACCTGATTGTATGGAACAATGTGCTGCAGAGGAGTTTCGAGATATCGTCCATGGGCATCAGGGTGGACAAGGAAGCATTGCTGCGCCAGCTGAAAGAAGAAGGGCAGGAAGAAAGACTCAATCTATATTACCATAAACAGCTGATGTCTGGCGCATTGCCACTGTCCATCGGAGGCGGTATCGGACAGTCGAGACTGTGCATGCTGTTCCTGCGCAAGGCCCATATCGGGGAAATCCAGGCAAGCATATGGCCGGAAGAAATGCGCCGGAAATGCACCGCGTCAGGAATTCCTCTGATCTAAAATCCGTCTTCGGAGTACGAACACAGCAATTCTCCATATCGCTGAAAATCAACATATTATAAATAAACCATGTTCGTACACCTGAGTTTATATGCAGGAGTACAAACATGGATCTTCTGTATCTTGTTGTATGCCAACATTTTACAAGAACAGCATGTTCGTAGTCCGCTATCTTCCACGGAGATGTGCGCAAGAGACAAGAGAAATGCCACCCATGGAGCTGCAGAACGATTCAAGCCCAAAGAGCCGCAGAACGGTTCAGGCACAAGGATATGGTAGAACAGTTCCGGCACAAGGGCAATTCAATGGAATCAAGCCGCTATTCGATGGAATCGTAGTCGATGAGATTGTTGAGCAGGGCATAAACGGTAAGTCCCGCTACGGTCTTGATACCTGTCTTGCGAGTGATATTCTTGCGGTGAGTGATGACAGTGTAGATGGAAATATTGTAATAGTCAGCGATTTCCTTGTTGAGCATGCCCTTGGCGACACACACGAGAATCTCCTTCTCCCTTGCGGAAAGATCCTCCCCTTCCGACTTGGGAGATTCTGACCGAGAAGACATTGCCGACCTCAACTTCTTGATAATGACAGGAGGAGCATCATAGAGATTGACCACCTCATCGAACTGCCTCCACGCCTCATCGCTCATGGTGATAGTCCTCAACCCCACCACCGCGGCATCGGAATATTGGGATATCACAGCGCGTGCATTGATCCTTGAAGCATACTCGAACACCACAGGATCCACCACAATCACATCCGCCCCTACATTCTTCAGTTTCAGTTCAGCCCCGTTCGAGAGATCCGGAAGCACCCCATGTAGGCGGAACTCGCCCAAATCCGCAAACACAGACTCGAACCCTCTCGCTATCAATGCAGAAGGCACCACAAGCAGCACATTCTTTTTGTTAACGGCATTCATTTTCTTCTCTCCCTCTCAAGAATCCCGACCAGCGGCACCAGCACATTATCCTCTATCAGAGTATGATGACGGAGATCATCCTCCAGACAGAAGATATGGTACAGGACATCATTCCTCAACACCGGATCGCATATGTCCGGAAGGTATTTCATCACTATATTCTTCAAATCATTCAGCTTCTCATCAATATTGCTGTGGTTCTTCTCGAACTGCCCTATCGAATAACCTGCCTGCCTCCTGCCTCCCATCAGCGCATTCACATAAGGGAACACCACATTCTCCTCATAATCAAAATGGTTCTTCACTTCTTTACGGTACTCCATAAAGAAATTCTCCACCACACGCTTCTGTCCGGCATCAGTAGGCTGCAGCAGGACCGCAAGAGAAGCCCTCAACCGCTCCATTTCCCCGTCCATATAGCTCAAATGCGAATTATGAAGATAATTCATTATATCAGAAGCATTTGCAGACATAAGTAATTCCTCTGAAGGCACATACCCCTCGAATGTATACTCATTGCAGATCAGCACGAATGAACTTTTGCCGATATTGTGTGCCTCACATGCATCAGCAATAGTACGCTCCCCGAAGCCGAGACCTATCCCCAGCCTGGAAAGCACATCGAGCAGCTTGTAATTCAACTCAATAAGATCCGCCAGCTTCATTGACGGAGTTATGGTCATCTCCTGTCTCATCATATCTATCCTGTCAGAATATCCCGTCATATGTCATCATTTTTCAAAACCGCAGGACAGCCCTGCAAAGATGACAAAGATACATAATTTAAGGGACAATACAGATCGCTCCGGATTGTCCCCACACACAACAATTAAAAGGATCTGAACTTTGTTTTAACTTTTATGGCCCTAAAAATTTCATTTCTGACGCAAAGATAGCCCACCCTCCCCTGCCGGGAAATCCCTATTTGTAGGTATTTTACAAGGCTGCCGTCACCACAGATTGCAACGCATTTGCATCGTTGATTCCATTATATTTGCATCGTAAAAATGATAAAGCTATGGCACACGCACATCATCATGAGCACCATATCAGCGCCTCCGTATCAAGGGCGTTCAAATGGGGAATCGCATTGAATTTTATATTCGTAATAGCCGAATTCACAGTGGGATACATCTCCAATTCGATCGGGCTGATGTCAGATGCAGGGCACAATCTCAGCGATGTGGCAAGCATGGGACTTGCCCTGTTCGCCTGCATCCTCGCCACCAGACATGCCAACGGCAAATACACCTACGGCTACAAGAAATCCACCATCCTCGTATCAGTGGCCAATGCTGTCATCCTCCTCGTGGCTGTTGCCCTGATAATGATCGAAAGCATAAGCAAAATCATCAGACCGGAAAATGTGGAAGGCGACTGGATCATCATCACCGCCGCCATCGGAGTCCTCATCAACGGCTTCACCACATGGCTCTTCAACAAAGACCGGAAAAAGGACCTCAACATCAAGGCAACCTACATGCACATGCTTGCAGACACGCTCGTATCCGTAGGCGTGATAATCTCCGGAATAGCAATCAAATTCACAGGATGGAACATAATCGACCCTATAATAGGTCTCGTCATCGCTCTTATCATCCTACACTCGACATGGGACATCCTCAGGGAAAGCATCCGGCTTGCTCTCGACGGCACACCGGAACAGTTTGATATTGAGGACATCGCATCAAGAATGCAGTCTGTGGAAGGAGTTGAAAATGTACACCATATACATATATGGGCCATCAGCACTACCGAATATGCACTTACCGCACATGTAGTAATCAGCAGTCTCAACGACCTGCCTGCCATCAAGGCCAAGCTCAAGGAAGTGCTGGACGAAGCCGGGATCCGTCACTCCACCCTCGAATTCGAGGACGCCGCACACCGCTGCCAGGACGAGACCTGCTGCCAATAACCGGCTACAGAAGTTTCAGGGCAATGGATGCACACGCCTCAGCATCCGCAAGGGCATGATGGTGATTGTCAAGAATATAGCCACAGGCCTCTGCCACCGTATGAAGCTGATGGTTGGGCAATGACCTGCCGAAATGCCGCCGCGAAGCCGCAAGAGTGTCGTAGAACATATAGTCGGGATAATCCATACAATAGACCCGATGCACCGCCTTCAGGCATCCCTCGTCAAAACGCGCATTATGCGCGACTAACGGAAGTCCGCACACCAAAGGGGAAACCTCCGCCCACACGTCAGGGAAGACACGCGCTGCATCAGTCTCCTCACGGCTGAGCCCGTGTACCCTGTCGCAAAACCACCTGTGATATTCCGGTTCTGGACGGATCAGAGAATAATATCTGTCACATATCTGTCCATCCCTCACGACCACCACCCCAACACTGCATACGCTGCTGGGAAATTCATTGGCCGTCTCGAAATCTATTGCCGCAAAATCTTTCATATCAAGCAGAAAACAGTTGCAAATATACTATAATGACGGCAAATATAACTGACGGTCATGCCATATTGTGGCACATAAAAATTTTTCTTTGAAAAAGCGTTAGAAAATTTGCACATATCGTCAATTATCCCGACCTTTGGATTCAATGTGAAAAAATGCATTTGACCTAAAAACTGAAGAAATGTGGGATAAAATGGAGCATTCATCACATTTGACTGAAATTCAGCTTTTTACAACTGGTTTCAGGATTTGAATTATGCTTTATAGCGAACACAAAGATCAGAAGAACCTGTGGTATGTGATGCGGGCGTTGTACAGGACTGAGCTCAAGACCCAGTCCCGGCTGAACGAATCCGGCATAAGGTCGTTTGTACCCACTAAAGAGACAATCGTAATGTCCCGCGGCAGGAAGAAGAAAGCCAGGATACCGGTTGTCTCCAATCTGATATTCGTGTACTCCACACAGAAACAGCTCGCCCCTGTCATGAAGCTCGACAGCAAGTTCCAGTTCATATACAAGAAAGGAGGAATGGAAAACGAGCCTATCATCGTACCGGAAAAACAGATGGAAGATTTCATCAATGCTTGCGAACATTCCGAAAAGCCTCTGTATTTCAGGCCGGACGAGCTCAATTTGGCAAAAGGAACAAAAATCAGAATCATAGGAGGACTTCTCAACGGTACTGAAGGCACACTTCTGAAAGTGTCCGGGGCAAGGTCAAAACGGCTCGTCGTCTCCATCCCCGGCACCCTCAATGTAGCGGTCGAAGTCAGCCCTGACCTGATAGAAGTCATCGAAGACAAAACCATCAAACAGTAATCGTATAACAGATCATATATGAGCAAAACACGAGAAATCATGCATAAACTGACCGCCGGAGTGCTGTCATTGCTGATGTTCGCATCATGCGGACAGGTCAAGAATATCGCCTATTTCCAGGACAAGGCTCTCGACCATCCGGAAGAGATAGACAAGCACGGCGGAATCGTCATCCAGCCCAAGGACATGATCTCCATTGTGGTATCAAGCCGCAACCCTGAACTTTCCACAATGTTCAACCTCCCTGTTGTGAGCTATCAGGCA
>JADIMD010000093.1 GCA_017695015.1 Candidatus Cryptobacteroides faecigallinarum
CATAATAAATACCTCCTTAAATTAAAAGTTAAACATTATCTTGGTTTGTTCCTCCACTTCCTTGTGAAATATATGGAAGTGAAAGAAATCGATTCATTCATTTTCATATCCTTTACAGTCAAAATTCTGAAATACTTATAGGGTGAACCTTGAAGCCTGCTTACACGGCTTCCTATGGCACTTCCTACCGGTACATATTTAAATCCGTCATGACTGGCAAAAACCACCAGCCCTCCACCTGACTTTTCCATCGTCCCCCTGTTTACCACAGCATTCACGGTCTTTAGCCCATCATCCCCCAGTTTAATAGGACGGCTCATAAGCATAATTTTCTTTGACGCTGACGCATTATAGTCTGCCGGAGTGGACAGGTTTATCACATCAGCTCCCGTTTGCATATAACAGTCCGGATAGTCCGTCACAGAGCTTATGAATCCCGAATCCATCGTAGCCCATGAACGTGAGTCAATGGAGAAAAGATAGGCATACGGCTTTTCTGGATTAAACAGGACAAGACGCTGGTTAGCATAGTCGTACGCTATACGGCACGTCTGGAAGAAGCCGATAGGGTCCGTTATACCACTGATGCCCGTAATACCTTCCTTCTCCATCACCGTGTCAATATCAGCCACCCCCGTTAGGTCAAAATCAGGCCCGTTAAGTTCAGCCGAAAGCAAGGCCACGTTGCTTCCGTCTATTAACATCAGGCCTTTCTCCGTCACGAACACCACAGCCCCGTCTATCTGCGTGATACTTACAGGATTACTGCACACGTCACGGCTAACAGGCTGCTTCACCGAGTAAAGCCCTGTGTCCGACACCTCCATAGCCCAAATTCCGTCTGTCGAGAACACCAGCAAAGGGAATTGCCCGAATTGGCCTTGAGACAAAGCCCGTGTCGTGGAACTGATTCCAAGTATCTCCCCCACACCCACAGTATTGATACCTCCCAACGGGAAGAAGAACGGATTACCCACTTCCGATGTATATATCTTGTTTCTCTCTTCCACGATATTGTCAGAGCTTACCTCAGTACTGCTCCCGGACGTTGTCACCATTTCATTAAATCCACTGAAATAAAAAGAGCCGTTAAGGCCTGTATGTTCTTCTAATGGCACTTCATGACTTTCACTTGACACATACACATTCATCTTCGTTGCATTCGGGTTCGGATAAAAAAGGTAATGCCCGAATGCAGTAGGGTCTGCATCGTCATAATCGCTTATTACAGATATGTTTTTCATGCCCTCATTTACCGTAGTATAAAGAAACATATGGTTATTCTGCACAGTATAGTCGATAAATCCGGAAGGACCGTACAGCATATTGCCGTTGGCATAACAGCACATTTCACGAGGTCTAAACCCTCTAAACACTTCCCTCTTTACATTCGCTATATTCAGGCGTTGGTTATATACATACGAATAGCCAGCATAAATACGGTCATGCGAAAGGTAATCATCGGTCATACGTTCCTTCAAGGATATGTTGTCCAAATATCCTTTCTCTATCTCTATAGGCTCCCTATTGAACCTGCTAAGGCTGTCTATTCCTATAGACTTCACGAAGTAAAACAGCGAGCATGTCTTTATCTTTTCAGCCACTTGCTCCTGATTTACTTCAGGCAAAGACAAAGAAGTTTTAGGAAATTGCCCTCCATTATGCATCGAATATATAGAACTATAAATCCATTTCTGATAATACATTGAAGCATTCACCCAATCTGCCGAGGTAAAGCTACCGGTTATTCCACCCATGTCCGTATTGTCAGCATATTTGCCAATAAAGAATGTTTCGAAATTGCTTGAATCAATAAACGAATCGCAATAACCGTTCTGGTCATAAGTGTAAATCTGTTCGGATATGAATATGTCTATGCCTTTCACAATGTCCTTCCACTTTTGCAGCTCGGAATATTCATCCGAAGAGGACAACGCAAGATAATCCAATTTGCACGGCACTCCGAATATGTCCAAATCAGCCTCTGTTGCAACCCCTTCTTCTCCAATATGGTCCCACAGTACAATCGGGTTAGCCCTTGTCGAAGGAATCATCAGGATAGGTGCGGAATGCCTGGTAAGAGAACCGTCATACAGGCGTAACGCATACCTCACAAAAAACGGATACATGAACATACCCTTGTCACGTGAGTTATCCTGAATGAACTTGTTCACTTTAGCAAGCACCTGTTCGCTGATTATGCGCTTGTTGTCATCCGAAAATTCTTTTTTCAAGTCACCTGGTGCTATCCCGTTAAAGGTTATCTTGAACGTGCCGTTCGGATTCCCTTCTTCGTTGGTCTGTGCGGAGTATTTCACCGGATAAGCCAACAGGCCGAACGACAAAGGCACTTCCGGCAACTTGTCTCCAAGCTTTTCATAGGAACCGTCTTTCCACAAGGTATAATATATTGTTCCTTCCGTAAAAATCATCAGTGTATTTCCTACTGATTGGATATGCCTTAAATTTTCATTATAAATGTTGTATACAGTCCCTATTTCCGTTTTTACCCCATCCTCTATTTTGAAAGCACTCAGCAATCCTTTAACGGAATAATCTTCATAAATATAATTTTTATATCCTGTACCCGAATGGATATATAAAAGCTTGTCACCGGCAGTATTCATCTTGAAATCCGCTTCCGGTACCCATATCGGACGCATCGCACCGTTATCCCTCACTATGTTGTGGGAGATACTCAGGTCACCATCCGGACAACCAAGGTCAGATGTGGCCTGTGTGATTCCTGTATAGGATATGTTTTGCTCTTCCATTTATCAATATCCCGTCTGACTTATATTCTTCCTTACCGGCTCCGTACGAAGTTCCAATACACGCTTGATGCCGTCTAATTCAGCATTGGCCCTTGTCAGGTATTGTTGAGCTTCCTGCGGATTGGTTTTTTCGAATATGCTATATATGCAATAATCGGCAACATGTCCGTGCATCAGGTTTGTAAGCTCCGTTGTTGCCCCGAAATTCCATCGGGCAGGCATGTTGAGTACAAGCACATAGTCACCGGTCACGTCTTCCATGCGGTTATCGTCCGACAGCCTGCCTGAACTGAGGTAACGGGCGCATCTTGTCCGTACATTCGCCAGCCCTGCTGCCATTGCACGTGCTACAATGTACTTGTCTACTCCCTCTTCCGGTGTCTGTATATCAGCCGCTTTGTCTTCCTGCCCGGGTGTTGATACCCTCCTGCCAGTCACATGGGCCACATTCATTACGTCGCCCATAATCTCTTCCCTGTTTAAAGTAATCGTTACATCCATGATATTGTGTAAGTTTTAATCTGTCCATTCCTTTGTGAATCATCGTGCCGTCATCATCCTTTTCTAGTACTGTATCGTCAGCATCCTTTACCGCAAGCATTGAATCATCCTTTTCCATCACGATGTCATCAGCGTCCTTTACCGCAAGCATTGAATCATCCTTTTCTATCAAGCTGTCATCCTCATCCTTCAATTGCATTTTTGACACAGGCTCATTCCTGTAAAGTATCTTCTGCTTTAAGTCTTCCGCATACGAGGCCGATTCATCTTCATATTTCTTCGCCAGTGCAGGTAGCTTGACATTCATCCATCCATACGTCACGTTTGCAGCAATCATCATCTTCACGTCCGTTTCAATACTCCCCTCCAACAGGATGTTGAATCTTTCTGGCATTTCAACAGAAATAGTCAGAACTTCATCCGCATCATGGTTTGTAAGTGAATGGGTAACAGTATTTTTTGTGATATATCTTTTGAAAACCTGTACGGCTGCGGTATATCCCTCTATCCAGTACGTGTCCAAAAACTTCCCTTCTTCCGATGATGCCCACACAGATTCAAATTTACCTTCCTGGCCTAACGCTTCAAGCGAAGTGCGCTTCTCCACCTCCTTAAATATCTCCGATTTCGATACAGTTATGTCCATATAAACCATTATTTTACCACTAAATAACAAAAACACCGTATCACTACGGATATAAAAAATGCGGAAATGAAAACCATCCCCGCATTTTCATCATCCTACCCCATAAGATTACGCCTGCAATGCTCACAAATAAAATTATTAGCCACCTTGAACATCTTCTGAGCAATATCCCCTTCAAGATAGGCGGCTTCCTCGCTGTACGGGTCAATACCGTACGCCTGCTCGATATGCCTTGCAAGGTGCTTCTTCTCGTGCTCCCACGAGTTGAGGAACTCGGCGGGAGTGGAAGTGATGGAGATAACCATTACCGTCTCGCCTTCACGCAGATTCGAGTAGGTCAATCCTGTATTCAGATTTCCCTCTTCAAGGCTTTCACGCGAACGCCTGAGATTACTCCCATTGCATCCGATATGTTCAAGATTGGAAACTATCCTTCTTGTCCAATAAGAGGTAACGGCATAATACACCCTTACATGCCAACCATATTTATACAAGAAAAAATCCTGCACTATCATAACATTTTCTCCCAAGGTATGGCAATTCCTTTTCCGATGCATGTAGCATAAAATTCGTCAAAAGCCCGGCATGGATCACCGTCCACATCATCCAAATACAGTTTGACGTGCATGCATAAATGAGCCTCGTCAGTTATTGATTTTTTATAGAAGTCAGCTTTTAACATATTCATCAGGTAACATACGTCAAATCCATGGTCGTTTTTC
>JADIMD010000094.1 GCA_017695015.1 Candidatus Cryptobacteroides faecigallinarum
ACTGGAAATTCCCCATAAAGCTCAGGTTCAGCCACTCCCCTCCCCGGAATATGTTCTTGTGATAATATGACAGCTGCGGAGACACCCGAACAGTCCGGTGGAATTGATGGATGCTTCGAGGTTGATCTTGAATCCCTGCAGCTTGGACTGTGACAGGTCGATCGTGCAGTCCACGAGGCTGGAGTCGACCTGCGTCATCCCGATATTGATACCGTTGAACATCCTCAATGAGGACATTCTGGAATATGTGGTGTTGATATCAGTCTCGCTGTAGATGTCGCCGGGTCTGATAGTGTTCAGCCGGCGCAGGACATTTTCCCTGATTTTGAGACTTTTCGGATAAGTGATGCTGACATCGTTTATCCTGAATTTCCTGAACGGCCTGGCATCTTTTTCTGTCTCGTTCCTGGTGTATTCATTGATGCTCACTTCCAGCGATGCCGCACCGGGAACAGTCAGCGTATCTGCAAGATATGAAAAGTAATTTGAGGTGAATCCGTAGAATCCGCAATCCCTGAGATGGCGGCTCATCCTCTCGCTCTCCGCTTCGAGGGCATCTTCGGACAGGAAATCACCAGTCTTGACTGTCATGTTGGATGTGTCGGCAAGGAAGTCCGCTGCAATATCGCCCTCGGGAAGGTCGAAGACTATTTCGTTGATAGGATACCGTTTACCAAGCTTGACCTCGTAATTCACCTTGACTGTCTTGCGCCTCACATCTATGCCTGCAGTCACGGTAGAGCCATAGTACCCGAGGTATTCAAGATGGTTGGTGACATTCTCGATCGAACTTTCCACAAGCTCCGGGTCATACACCACAGGCGCTACACCGATTTTCTGCACGAAGCGATCCCAACCGTTGCCTTTCCCTGTCTGCCAGTTGTATACATTCAGAAAAGGATTCCAGCCGAAGATGAAATAGGAGTTTGCCTTCTGCTTGAGATACGGCTCTATTTCATTGATGTTGAATTTGTTGTCGTTGAATACTTCAACATTGTTCCTGGCAAGGCGATATTCCCCGTCCTGCAGGACACGGGTCGTGCTGCAGGAAATGGCGGCAAGCAGCGCCAGCCCAGTTGAAATAAGCCTTCTTAAACCTCTCATCGCAGTAAATACATCCTACAAATTTATTCCTTTATGGCGTAAACTCAAAATTTTGCATTAAATATTTATGAATACCGAATATAAATGATATATTTGCGCCCTCAAAAGAACATCCGGGTGAGACGGATTGGCAATATTATAACAAAGTAACTTAACTGGATTGACGAAATGAAGGACAAGTACATCGATCTGATTAACCAGACTTTTGAATTTCCGCAAGATGAATTTCGTGTGGAGGACGGAAAACTCTATTTCCATGACATCAATATGATGGACATAATAGACCAGTATGGCACACCGTTGAAAATCACTTACCTGCCCAAAATATCGTCCCAGATACAGAAAGCCAAGAGAATGTTCAATGTGGCAATGGCCAAGGTGGACTACAAGGGTTCGTACCACTACTGCTACTGCACCAAGAGTTCGCATTTCGAGTTTGTCCTCAGGGAGGCCATGAAGAACGACATCCATCTTGAGACTTCTTCCGCGTTCGACCTGAACCTGATTGAGGCACTTGAGGCCGAAGGCGTAGTCAGCAAGGACCTTTTCGTGATTTGCAACGGCTTCAAGAAGCTGTCCTACATAGACAATATATCCAACCTCGTGAATGCAGGATGGAGGAACATCATTCCTATCCTCGACAACATGCATGAGTTCGACCAGCTGAATGACCTGATTGACCTTCCTATCAATCTCGGCATCAGGATAGCTTCCGAGGAGGAGCCGAACTTCGACTTCTATACTTCAAGGCTCGGCATCAGATACAGCGACATCGTTCCGTTCTACTCAAATGTGATAAGCAAGAGCAGCAAGTTCCATCTGAAGATGCTGCATTTCTTCATCAATACAGGTATCAAGGACACTGCATATTATTGGAACGAGCTGTCCAAATGTGTCAATGTATACTGTGACCTGAAGGCTATCTGTCCTGAACTCGACTCACTTAATATTGGTGGCGGTTTCCCGATCAAGAATTCCCTTGCTATGGATTTCGACTACGAATACATGGCGGAAGAGATTATCAGCCAGATCAAGATCATGTGCAATGCCAGGGATGTCCAGGAGCCGAACATTTTTACGGAATTCGGAAGCTTCACTGTCGGGGAATCCGGAGCCACTATTTTCCAGATTCTGGATGTGAAGCAGCAGAACGACAGGGAAAGATGGTATATGATAGACAATTCGTTCATGACTACGCTTCCTGATACATGGGGAATCAAGCAGCGTTTCATCCTGCTTCCTATCAACAAATGGAATGACAAGTACCAGAGGGTGTTCCTCGGAGGACTCACCTGCGACAGCCAGGATTACTACAACGCTGACGCCCATGCCAACGCAATCTTCCTTCCCAAGATAGAGAACCGCGAAGACCCTCTCTATATAGGTTTCTTCCATACGGGGGCATATCAGGAGTCCATTTCCGGCTATGGCGGCATCCAGCATTGCCTGCAGCCTGCTCCCAAGCATATTATCATTGACAAGGATGAGGACGGGGAATATTACACCAAACTGTTCAGCAAGGAGCAGACATACAAATCCATGCTGAAGATTCTCGGGTATTGATGAAACCATCTCTGTCAAATAATGAGATCAAACGCATCAAGTCCTTGTCACAGAAGAAATTCCGTGACGAGTACAGCTTGTTTGTAGCAGAGGGCGAAAAGATTGTGGATGAAGCCCTGCGTTCCGGTTATGAGATAGAGGCCGTCTACAGGCGAGAGGAAATCGGGGAAGACAGGATGTCCAGAATCAGCCAGCTGAGCTCCCCTTCTCCTGTCCTTGCAGTCATCAGGAAACCTGCGCAAGAGCAAATCCAAATCCCGTCCAAAGGTCTTTTCCTTGGCCTGGATTCTCTGAGGGATCCGGGAAATCTCGGAACAGTCATCAGGATAGCGGACTGGTTCGGAATAAATGCTATATTTGCATCTTATGACACAGTGGATGTCTTCAATCCCAAGGTGGTGCAGTCTACCATGGGGGCCATTTTCAGGGTCAGGTTCCATTATTGCGACCTTGAATCCGTCTGCAAGGGTTTCATGGAAGCAGGAGGACGGGTATACGGCACATTCCTGGACGGCAAAGACATCTATTCATGCAATCTGGAGACAGGGCTGGATTGTCCTGTCATGGCTGTGATGGGCAATGAATCGGAAGGGATTTCGGACAGAATCTCAAAAATCGTTTCTGACAGGCTGTTCATCCCTCCATATCCGGCAGACGAGCCTGGATCAGAATCGCTGAATGTGTCAGTGGCCACGGCCGTCACTGTTGCAGAATTCCGCCGCAGAATCCGTTAGCATGGACACAGGCTACCGGTGCGGATATAAATACACAAGAGAATGAACACTATCGAACCGGTCAGCCTTAAAACGCTGAAAACCACAGACTATGCATCACTGATCAAATTCAGGATCAGGAAGATTCTGATGATATGCAGCAACTACGACGCATTTATACTCGAAGAAGACGGTCAGATCGAGACGCAGATATACAGGGAATATATCGACCTCAATCTCAGCAATCCCCCACGCTTTATCTGGGCTACCACTTCTGCCGACGCTGAACGCATCATCGCCGCAAATGATGACATAGACATGGTCATCTGCATGTATAATGCAGGAGACAAGGATGTATTCAGCTTTGCAGCAAAACTCAAGGAAAAGTCGCGTTCGATACCGTTTGTCCTTCTGACCCATTTCTCGAAAGAGATATACAAGAACATATCCATGCACGATACTTCAGGCGTGGATTATGTTTTCAGCTGGCACGGCAACACGGAACTCATTGTCGCCATCATCAAGCTGTTCGAGGACCTTGCTAATGCCGATGACGACATCCTGAAAGTAGGTGTGCAGGCGATTCTCCTCGTGGAAGACTCCATCAGATACTATTCGACCTATCTGCCTGAGCTGTATAAGCTTGTGCTCAAGCAGAGTGCAGAATTCCTGAAAGACACATTCAACGAGCAGCACAGGAAAGTCCGCAAGCGTTCAAGGCCGAAAATCCTCCTTGCGACCAATTACGAGGACGCCATGAGGATGTACGAGAAATACAAGCACAACCTTCTCGGTGTCATATCGGATGTCGGATTTGTGCTTCACAAGGGAGATTCTCCCGATGCGGAGAAGCTCGATGCAGGAATAGAGCTTGTGCGTACTATCAAGGCGGATGATCCCAACATGCCCGTCCTGCTCCAGTCTTCACAGGAAAGCGTGTCGAGCATTGCCAGAAGCCTCGGCGCCGGTTTTCTCAGGAAATATTCCAAGACCCTGATGATGCAGCTTACAGACTACATCAGGGATGAATTCGGATTCGGAGATTTCGTGTTCAGGGACGCATCGAGGGTCGAGTATGGCAGGGCGGCCAATCTGCGGGAACTCGAGAACATCATCAATGATATACCGGACAGTGTCCTGATGTACAACACATCGAGGGACAAGCTGTCCAAATGGTTTTTCTCCAGGGGGCTGTTCACACTTGCCCATAGCTTCAAGGCTGTGCAGGACAGCCATTTCTCCTCCATGGCGGAGCTGCGCAAATATGTCATCCAGCAGATCCATGACTATCATGTCCTTACGGGAAGGGGCATCATAGCCCACTTCGACAAGGACAACTATGAGCGGTATATATGGTTCGCCAGGATGGGTGACGGCTCGCTCGGAGGTAAAGCGAGAGGACTCGGTTTCCTTAATTCTTTGATACAAAAGCACAATCTTTCCAAGAAATATGAGAATGTAAGGATATCAATACCGAGGACTGTAGTAGTGGCTACAGAGTATTTCGACCAGTTCATCATCGAGAACGACCTGCAATATGTGATAGACTCCGACAGTATCAGCGATGACGAGATTCTCTCTGATTTTGTGGCGTCCAGACTTCCATCGGACCTGATAGAGGAGCTCAAGGTCTTTATTTCCACCGTCTCCTCCCCTCTTGCAGTGCGTTCCAGCTCAAAACTCGAAGACAGCAATTATCAGCCGTTTGCAGGGGTGTATTCCACTTATATGATTCCGCTGATAGAGAATAAGGGACAGATGCAGAGAATGCTTGAAAAAGCCATTAAAAGCGTATACGCATCAGTCTTTTTCAACGGCAGCAGAGCGTATCTCCAGACCACTGGCAACCTCTTGAGCGAAGAGCAGATGGCAGTTGTCATCCAAAGTATCTGTGGAACTGAACATGACGGATTCTACTATCCTATGCTTTCAGGTGTGGCAAGGTCGGTCAATTTCTATCCGATAGGTGGGGAAAAGCCTCAGGACGGTATTGTCAACATAGCTTTCGGACTCGGTAAAACTGTAGTGGACGGTGGCAACACCCTCCGTTTCTCGCCTAAATATCCGCGCAAGATACTCCAGCTCTCCGATCCAAAGCTCGCTCTCAGAGACACCCAGAAAATGATGTATGCCCTGGACCTCCGTCCGGGAGCTTTCAAGATTTCCAGGAACGACAGCATAAACCTCATCCATAAGCCGGTATCGGAAATGCTGGAGAGTTTCGGGTATCCTGACCTCGTCGCCTCTACCTACAGGGTATCGGACAACAGGATAGTGCCCGGGATCTCCGAGCAGGGCAGCCGTATTGTCTCCTTTGACGCAATCCTCAAATATTCCCGTTTCCCTCTGGCGCAGATTATCAGAGACATAATGGATATCTGCAAGAAAGAGCTCATGAGCGATGTAGAGATAGAATTTGCAGTAGATGTAATCCCGGAGAGCGAAGGCAGGGAGTGCGTCATGAAGCTTCTGCAAGTCCGCCCTGTGAGCGAATTCTCGTCTGACGGAAGCCAGACCATGGAACAGGTGCGGACAGAGATCACACGGTGTATCATATATTCGGACAGGGCCCTCGGATGCGGCAGGATAGACGGGATGAAACATATCGTATATGTTCCAGGAGAAAGGTTCGACAGTGCACATACCAAGGAAATCGCCCGGGAACTTTCGCGCATCAATGCGGAAATGAGGGCGGCAGGTGAAACCTACCTTCTGATAGGTCCAGGACGATGGGGTTCATCTGATCCGTGGCTCGGGATTCCGGTCTTGTGGAGCGACATCTCGGAAGCAAGGATGATTGTCGAATGTGCCATTCCAGGATTCCGGATAGAACCTAGCCAGGGGACACACTTCTTCCAGAACATCACATCCCTGGGCGTAGGCTATCTCAACATAGACACTGTCATAGATCCGTCATCCCTTGATGTAGAAGCTCTTGCCTCACTTGACATAAAGGAGGAATCTAAGTATGTGACAGTATACTCCTGCGAGAAAGACCTTGTGGCATTCATAGACCGCAATGATTCGACTGCGATAGTAGGGATTTAGACTTATTTGGCATCGAATGAATCGTATGCCTCGTTGGTCACTGTCGGAGGGTTCTTGAACTTGCCGAATTCCCAGTAGACGCTGAACTGGAAATTGCGCCCGAGTCTCTGGGTGAGACTGTGCTGCACGAAGTCAGCCCCGCTGATTGTGCTTTCCACAGGACGGCTCGAATGCAGGATGTCATTTGCATATAATGCCACTCCGAGGTGTATCTTTTTGAAATATTTGGACAGGACTACATGCCAGTTCGGATACAGTTCATATTCAGTGCTCTGTGCAGTCATGACAGCAGGATTTATTCCCAAAGTAGAATGGTAGGAAATGCCCAATACTGTGCCTGAGATACTGCAGGATGCATTGAATGTATTTATCTTGTTCTCTCTTCCGTCTGCAAAACCGTAGGTGGACATTACATATCCTCCTCCGATATGTATCGTCATGCTTTTCATCGGTCTAAATCTCAGGTTCAGGCCTATATTGTGACTGTACCTGCTCCCGAGATTCTGCCATGTCGTAGTCGAGATATTGTCCTTGTCTATGAATGTCATGCTCTCGATGGCATTGTTTGAAGTATTGTAGCTGTAACTCAACAGCACATTGCTAAGCCAGCCTCTGGAATCATATCCGACACTTCCGGCAATGCTGTGGACGCGCTCCCCTTTCAGTTCAGGATTTCCTGTTTTGAGGTTCTCGGGGTCAGTTTCGTCCACATACGGGTTGAGCTGGTCGATATTAGGACGGCGAATCCTCTGGCTGTAGCCTCCACCGATGCTGAATCCCTTATGGCGGAAGCGCAACGAAGCCCCTGGCATGAAATTGAACTCGTTGTAATCCAGAGGGCTGCCCCCGTTGCTCAGGAACATTCCCTTGTTGTTCAGATTCTCCCCCTGGATAAACACACCATAACCGAGTTTCCTCCTGATTGCCGATCCGATGAAATTCAGCCTGGCATGGGTCACCTGCTGCCTGTAGTCGAGACCGTCGAATCTCGCCGATTCGCTCTGGTATATTCCACTTACAGGGTCAAGCAGGAGATAGTCGGTGGAGCTGTCATAATATCTGTTGATGTAACCTGCTGTCGCATACAATCCCCACAGTCTTTTCGGACCCGGGTCACGGAGCCTCAATGTGAAATCCAGATTATGCTCCTTTGAGCCTGACCCTGAGTTGACCATCCTGTCTTCGTCTTCTGTGGCACCGGATTCCGTTACCGAGTAAAGCATCTTCTGGTCATTGTAGTTGCGCCTGTCCTGGTATGAATATTTGAGTGTATAACTGTTCTCCTTCCCGTTCTTTCCTCCCCATTTCTGGGATATTGACAGTCCTGCATTGAATCTCATAGGAGACCATGACCTGGAGCTTGATGAATTTCCTGTGGTCCTGAGAAGATTCCCTTCGGCATCAGTCGTGGTCGAATTGGCATCGCTGAAATTCTCGCTGTCGGCCCTGCTTGTGGACAAAGTGATGTTAAGGTCTAACTTGTCATCCAAAAACGAGCGGAACAGGTTCATCCCGAGGTTGTGGCTCATGGACCTGCTCCAGGAAGTGCTGGAGTTTTCGAGATTGGATAATGATGTTTCACCTGTAGCCTTTCTTTCTGTGGAATTGGTCAGCGCAGGAGGGGCAGAATAGCCGAAAGAATAGTTCACCCCAATTCCTATCCATGGCGTATTCCCCACAAGGTCGATTCCCGGACTGTATGTTCCTTTAGTGTCGGCAGAGCCGCTCAACTTGCCTGCAAATCCGAGAGGCAGCGGTTCGTCGAGCGTAATCACCAATATGGGTTTGTCATTGTTGTATTCAGGAGAGCCGGGTAGCACAAGTTCGATCTTGGACATGTAGCTTGCACGGATAAAATTCATCGGATACTGCCGTCCTGCATTGATCATCCCGTTCTCCTTGTCATCGATCAGGATTTCATTTATCGGCTCATCCCTGAACTCAAGCCTTCCGCTGGCGGAATTCCTCCCCAATTCAGGTATCTTGGACATGAAATCCATCATTTCCATCCTTTTGGCGTCAGGATCTGCCTGCACATCATAGACGAATCTGTCGGACTCCTTGCTGAACATCTGGACAGCCTGGACGGCCGCTCCTTCAAGCTCCTCCCCTTCTTCAAGTGCAATTGCTCCTATCAGCAGCTCCTTCCCTTTGCCGACTATATCTTTCGACCAGCTTTTATATCCTACGAACGACACAAACACCTTGTACGGTCCTGCAGCAGGCAGCCTCATGGAAAAATGCCCGTCCGGGTGGCTGATTGCGGAAGCCCTCAGGTTGCCAAGGGTGTCGAGGGCAGTAATATTCGCATATTCAAGAGGTTTCCCGTCAGATGCATCAGTCACTCGTCCCCGTACATAGATTCCGTTGTCTTCGGCTTCAATGGCAGAAGAAGATCTCATCGCAAATGAACTGGAAACAACGGTTGACGACAATATAATTGAAAATAGGAATCGTTTGATCAAGGTCGTGGGGAGCATAGGCGACGGGATTTTAATTAGCCTTTCAAAATTATGTAATTTATTTCAGCTTTCAAAGCATATCATATGCCTTCACCTCCACAGATTCAGTTTGTCTGAACTTGCCGAATCTCCAATAGATACGGAAAGCGAATGTCCTGCCTGTCCTTTCACGGTAATTGTACTGCACAAAATTGTCATAGCTAATTGTGCTCCTTTGTGCTCCCCCTGAATGGAACAGATCTGTCACCCCGATGGAAATCCCGAGGTGGGGCTTGGAAAAATACCTTGAAATCGAAATCTCCGCATCGGGTTCCATAACGAGACTGCTCGTCTGGACTGAATTCAGTGTCGGTCTGACACTTATCGTACCGCTCAACTCAAACCATTTCGGACTCCACGAAAAAGACATCATTCCAACAGGTCTGCTGTAGTGGTTGACACTTCCGGAAGGCAGGACGCTCCTGTTGTATGAATATGAGAGAGTAAGATATATGTTCAATGATTTTACAGGATAGAGCGATGCCTGCAGCCTTGCATTTATGGAAGATAGTTCCCCTATATTGTAATATTTGCGGGTGGCGATTCCGTCAGCGTTTGTGATCACGACAGGAGAAATCCGGTTTTTCGCGTCTGAATATGATATGCCGAGCGAAAACATGTTCATCCATTTGACATTAGGAGATAAGGACCAATTCAGGGAATAGCTGTCTGTGTTTTCTCCTTTCAGATGCGGATTGCCAGTCCTGATGTTGTACGGGTCGCTGACATCCTCATATGGATTCAACTGTGACATTGCCGGTCTTCTTACGGACCTGTAGTATGATGCAGACAATGTATGGCGTCTTATTCTCCAGGAAAGTCCTGCAGACGGCACAATGTTGAAATCCCGGTAATCGAGAGGAGAAATATCCGTGCCGTTTATGAAACTCCCTGAATTGTCAATGTATTCCCCGTTAAGCTGAAGAGTGTATGACAAGTTTCTGACTATCGAACCTAAGGCAGCCATTTCAAGGAAAGCCACATCCTGTCTGTAGTCCATCCCGTCCAGTAGCCCGTCATAAGCTGAAGAATTGTCGTATTTCCTTCCGAACCATCCTCCTTGCAGGTAGAGAGAGGCCGTAAAAGGCTTTCTGACGATGTCCCTAAGTTTGAGTGTAGCCTGCAGGCGGTGCTCCCTTTCGTCATTGTATGACGACTGAATAGCTGAATATGACGGGTATACATGCTCTGTCTCTGAACTCCTGTACGAATCTCTGTACGAATATCCAAGTGACCACTGGTGCTTTCTCATGTTGCTGCGGACTGTTTCCGGACCGAAGCTTCCACTCAGCCGAACTGCACCGTTCAGCCTGAATGGGCTTTGAGATGTCCCTGTGGAGGTCACGGACGGTACATTATTTACTGTAGATTCCGAGAATGAAGATGCATTTGCAAAACTTCCGCTGAGAGAGGCGTTGAACCTAATCCTGTCATTGAGAAATCCTCTGAAAATATTCATCCCCATGTTGTGGCTGTGGCTCTTGCTGCTGCGGACGGACTTGCTTTCCGTGACAGTCCCGTCTGTCATCTCTCTTGTCGTCTTGTTTGTCAGCGCTGGTTCTCCGGAGTAGCCGTATTCATACGACACTCCGACTCCTATTATTGGTGTATTGGCGACCAGGTCTACTGCAGGAGAATAAGCGTTTTTAGTATTTGCCTGGCCTTCGATGTTGCCTGCAAATCCGTACGGAAGAGGCCTTGCAAGAGTAATCAGAAGTATGGGGTGCTCGTTATGGTATTCCGGTGAATCCGGCATGACCAGTTCGATAGTCTTCATATATCCGGCCTTGATGAATTCCATCGGGTACTGCCGTGAGGCCGAAATCATTCCGTTTTTAGTGTCATTGATGCGGATTTCAGCCACCTTTTCGTTGTTGAACTCCAGTTTTCCGTCCTTGGACGCTGTCCTCAGCTGAGGTATCCTGGTCATCATCTCGGTCATGCTGATTTTGTCCTTGTCTGGGTCTCTTGAGACATCATAGATATACCTGTCTCCGGTCAGGGTCAGTAACGGTGCGGCACTGACACCTGCCCCATCTATTTCCTCCCCTATCTCCATGAAGATTTCTCCCATGTCCACATCCTTCCCTGCCACTTTTACACTGCTTGTGACTGACCTGTGTCCTGTATTTGTGAAAAGCACGGAATAGCTGCCGTCCTTTACGGAAAACCTGAATATCCCGTCATCCAGTGTAATGGTCCTCCTGACCTGCTGTCCCAAAGAGTCAGTCACATAAATCTTGCAGAACTCCAGCGGTCTGCCGCTCTTTGCCTCCTTGACAATCCCGCTGACCTTATATTCAGACTGATCCTGCCCCCACAGCATTGCAGGACATAGAAACATAGACACCAGCAGTGTCATCAATATCTTTTTTATCCCGATAATATAATGATTATGCCTCAAAGTCCCCGTCATGTTCGCAGAAATGCTCTATAACATCATGGCTTTCATACAAAGTAACGATAAAATAATTGGAGTTGCAATATTGTGTTTAACAAAATATGGGCAATCCATGACGGAGAAACTGAGTCCTGTCATTCTTAACGGAGCCGTACTCTCTGTCATATCAAGAACTGAACTATTCGCATGTTATCCTGATACTTGTGTATCCACTAATGAAATCATGTCGAAGTATGTAAATGCCTTACCCTTGAGAGTCTTCTGTCTGAATGGTGCGCGTTATCGCTCATTGTAGATGAATTCGAGACCGTCCTTTGTGTAGTCGGAGAAGTTGCCGTCTGAACTGATGAGCGGGATGCGATCGGAAATAGCCTGCGCTATTATCAGTCGGTCGTTCGGGTCGCGGTGGTCTCCGTGGAACGGGAGTATTGTCATCTTTTCAAGATGTCGCTCAGTCACGGTAACTATGGAAACATCAAAGTCTCTTACAATGTCAAGTATGGAATCGGAATTGACGAGAAGCTTCTTTTTGCCGATCGTTATTTTGCCGATTTGACACAGGTGGATCAACTCATGGATGCATACCGTACTTGTCAGCTTTACAGTGGAATAATCCGCAAGAATATCCAAGGTGTCACTGCTCAAATCACTTTTCCCGCTTCCGAATAATGAGAATATCAGAATATTGGTATCAAGATAATACCTCATTTCAGAACGGCTCTTTTGTCGTTTATCTCACCATATGTCATACCTGAAAGGATGAACTCTCCAAGCCTTGAAATTCGTCCTTTCTTCGATTCTTTGATTTTGTCAAGCCGTGTCTTTTCCTGCTTGCTCAACTCTCTTTTATACGCTTCCATATCTTTCCCTCCGTTTTGTGCAAAGTTAGCAATATTTGTAACATTCAGAATTAAATACAAAATAAAATACAATTTCGAACAAAATACAAGCCTTACAGATTTTTTCATCCCAAAATTTCCCACGATGTCACGAATGAGACTATTTTTTGCTCGTGGAGTTGAACAGATTCGGCAAGAGTCTCTGGGAGTGCCGCTCCCCCGTGGACAAGTGGTGCTTCTCCCTCAAGAGGATGGGGACCCTCGACTCGCTTCCGGAGGAGCTCAGGACCGATGTCTTCGAGAGGCTCTTCAGGGCTTGCGAGATCGCAAAGTTCGACAGGGACACGAAACTTATATACGAGAAGGATATGATTACCGAACGGGATTACCAGAACATCATCGACACCGCCGCCGAGGACGGCCGGGCGGTGGTATTGGAGTTTCAAGGACAATCCGAGGAAGTTTTCTTTTGATGCAGTCTGGATTTTGCATGAAGAGCTTGACATAATATTGGAAAATCACATGTCAGGAGTGCTGAATATCGGAAGCCTCAAAACATCTGTGGTGGAATAAATATTGACTTAATGACGGCCTCCAGTGTTAGAGGAAGGGCACAGCAAATTTGTCATCTGATTATTTTGTCATCTTGTATATTATTGCGATATTTGCGTTACGATAAATTCGTAATAAAACATCTGAAGCAACATGAAGCCCAATAATCCATTTCTAATAGCAGGTTATTACAGTCCTGAATTCTTTTGTGACAGAGAGCAGGAAACAAGAGCTATTCTTGATGCGCTCCACAATGGACGGAATGTTACATTGATAGCTCCCCGCCGTATGGGAAAGACAGGACTAGTCCGTCATGCCTTTTATCGTTTGAAAGAGGAGCATCCTGATATTGTGACTTTCTATTTGGATATATACTCAACCCAGTCATTAGGAGATTTTGTAAGATTGTTTGCCAGTACAGTGTTGGGACAGTTGGACTCCGCTCCGCAAAAGGCTTTGAGCCGAATAAGTCAGTTCGTTCGCAGTTGCCGTCCTGTATTTACTTTTGACGAATTGACGGGTGTTCCAATCGTGACGATAGATGTGGCTCCAGCTGAGGAAGAAAATACTTTGAAAGAGATATTCGAGTATTTGGGCTCATCGGAGAAACGGTGCTATGTTGCAATCGATGAATTCCAACAGATTGCCGAATATCAGGAAAAAGGTGTCGAGGCATTGTTGCGTTCCTACATTCAGTTTCTGCCTAATGTGAACTTCATATTTGCAGGCAGCAAGCAGCATCTGATGCAGGAGATGTTCACCTCATCGAAAAGACCGTTTTACCAGAGTACACAACCTCTTACTATAGGACCGATACAACAAGATGAATACGCAAGTTTTGCTACAGAGCATTTTGCCACACGCAATGTGAAACTGCCTCCAGAGGTTTTCAACTCGATTTATGAGAAGTACGAGGGACATACCTGGTATGTGCAGTGTCTTCTCAACCGCCTGTACGGGTACGACCGTGATGTGAACAAAGAATTGGTATTATACGCCACGGAGCAGATTTTATCCGAGTATAGTTACACTTATGCAGACATGCTGAAAGCTTATTCTTCCGGTCAGGTGCGTCTGTTGAAAGCTATTGCTAAAGAGGGTTGTGTCAAGGAGGTTCTGTCCGGAGATTTTATCAGCACCTACAGACTCCGTGCAGCAAGCAGCGTAAGTGCATCGTTGAAGAAACTGCTGGAAAACGAACTGGTTTATCATACCGCCGTCGGCTACATGATATATGACCGCTTTATGGGCGAATGGTTAAGGAGGCAGGCGTTTTAATACTAAAACACCCTGAATCAGTATAAAATATCTTACAATATTTAGACTCTGGAATTTTAGGGAATATACTCAGCCGCAGGCGGAGTGAAGGACCGATGTCTTCGAGAGGCTCTTCAGGGCATGCGAGATCGCGATGCTCTGAGATAATCTTTTGTATTTTTTCAAACAATAAATAAAGGGGCTCTAACATAAGCCCCTTTATTTAGTAGAATTATTATTCAGGAAGAACATCTTCCTCGGTTTGAATTGTAAAGAATGCAAGTCCTTCTTCTGTTGAAACAGCGGCATATCCTTTGCCGTCAGGAGTATAATTTATGGATGGATAATAATCATTAGCTACATAGCTTCCAATTTTGGTGAAATCGGACCATTGTCCCGTAGATTTTTCTATGTAACCGAAATATATCCCGTGATCATCTAATGTTGTTGTGTATCCAATATACAATGCAACTATTTGTCCGTCTACAGGATTTATTGCAAAGTCAAAGTATGCTGTACGAGATGCTGTAACTGACAAAATAGGTCCGGCGACAGGAGTCATTGTTTTTGCTTCAATATCTATTTTATATAGCTGAACCATGTAATCTCCACCAGCAGAATTATCCGCAAGCATAGCATAGAGATTACCTGCACCATCCGCTTTCAGAGAAATACATCCATAGTGAGAATTTGCTCCTGAAAATGCAGATATGATCGTAGACCATGTATTGTTCTCATATTTGTAAAGGTAATAACCTGATGAATTGAAAGCTGAAAGAAGATAAACGGCATTGTCAATCACTACATATCTATCTCTTGCATGCGTACCAGTATTACCATCCATCGCAGGAACATCAGTCATAGGAACAGCTGACGACATAGCTGAACCGTCAAATGAAGACCATAGCATTATACGAGGCTTTTTATTTTGCGTATATGTAACCACTGGATAATTTGTTTGTGGATTGACAAATATGCATGGCTCAAACAAAGTCGTAATTGGGTTATCAACTATTCCGAGTTTTGACCAAGCTCCAGAATAGGCATATATACTTAGCTCTTTGTCTTCATTCTTAAGATCACGGCATGCTGTATATATATTACCATTATTATCGAAAGACAACATAGGTATGTATACAGCAGCGTCATCAGCGCTATTGCTGGTATAACCTAATTTGCCTACAGGTTCAAATGATGTACCATTCCATTTTACTACAGAACCTTGATCTTTTTCTTCACCATATTTCCTTAAATATGATATATATGGTAATCCATCAACAGGATTGATTCTCATGTCAATTTCATCTGACATAGTTGTCCCTGTCTCGACATATACTGTTGCATTTGTCAATTCAACACCTAAAATCTTTCCTACTTTAATTGTATAAGCGGTAGAAAGCCCGGATTCAGAATCAGTAACTACAATATCAATAGGATATGTAGCATCAACACTGATTTTACCGTCCACAGGACTTTCTCCGTTAACTACTGCTTCATCGTTCTCTCCGACTTCAAGCCTTGCTATAAGAGTCTTTCCTGAACCGCCATCAGGAATCCTTATGACAGTCTCTTCTGATATTGAGCTGACAACATAGTCCTTGTCAATGAGCTCGGCATTATCTTCAAGATAGAACCCGAACGATAAAAGTTCAGCAGGAGCCTGAGAATTTCCTCCTCCCTCAATGGGTTGTTTCTCCTGGCAGGAAACAGACATTATTGCCACAAATCCTGCAATTGCAATAAATTTTAAAGCTTTCATAACAAATGATATTAAAGGTTCGTTTTATCTTTTGGTCACAACATGTTTGCTGAAATTCGCAGCGGGTCCTGGGTATCCGATAATCAATGAAGGATCGCTGCAACCTGTCAGTTTTATTGTCAAGGTATTGTCCTTAGCTGGATCAAGAACATTGCTGTTGTATGTTATCCTGACAGGCATTCTTGTTACGCCTCGAGCAATTGTTACGGAACGGGAAGATGATATAGGAACATAATCAACACCTTCTGTCAAGCCATCACCAGGGATGAACTCATAATTTACAGTAACTGGATTTGCAAGTGTAGGAGCTACAAGGTAAATATAGTAAGTCATCGTAAGATTATTTACACTGGCATCGATATTTGATGAGGATGCTCCATATTCATCCTTTATGCATACATAGTAATCTGTAAAGACAGTATTCAACCTGTCAGTGCATGAGGAGAAAGTAACCAATGCAGTGATAGCTGTAAAAAAAAGTAGTATGTGATTTTTCATATGTTTTCCTCCTATAAATAACCTTCATTTTGCACCATATTAGGATTCGCCTGCATTTCAAGCTGTCCGATAGGCAAAATAAAACGGTAATCCGGATAATTTACAGTCTTGACAGTAGAATTAGATTCTGCAGACCTGACAAGATTCCTCTTATTCCTGATAATGTCGAATATACGGTGGCCCTCATAGCACAGTTCCTTTACTCTTTCCCTGTCAATCAGATTCTGCATGTCTTCCTTCGAACTGTATATAAGTGAGACTTCATCAGCCGTAATGTCAAGGCTTCTTGCTATCAGGGCTTTTAGATCTTGAGCAGCACCCGCAAGATCCTGTTTCGGACCATTGCAAAGAGCTTCTGCATGGATGAGATACATTTCAGAGCATCTCAAAACGAAAGGATCTGTACAATAATAATCGACGGAATTGCTTTTATAATACAGGTGTTTGCATATTGCAGAATATTCATGACCTTGATAGTTCTCGTTTTCGATTGATTCAGGGATATAGGTGAACAATTCTCTCCGAACATCACTTATATCATAATAATTTATGATAGATGGATCTGGCTCCATCTTTATGCTCTTGGTTGGGTCGCACAATGCATTCATTGAACTTGTTATAAAGGCCCCGTTCAGCCTCAGAATACTTTCATCAATATCCCGATCTGAATGAGGATTCCTGAACATGGAGACATAAGATGATGCAGGAGTGAGCGGTACTCTGTCCATTACCTTCTTGGCATATGTCTCAGCATTCACATAGTCTTCCATATACAGGTAAACCCTTGCCAACAAAGCGTCACAGGCGACCCGAGAGACGTGATAATAGTCAAAATCATCCTTGTAACTGAGCATTCCTTCAGCAGTATGCAGATCAGACAAGATCAGTGAGTATACCTTAGACACAGGGTCGCGTTTTATCTCGTCATCAAATCCAGGAATTTTGTCTACAACAGGAATTCCTATATGTGATGCGTCTGGAGTGTAATTATATGGCTGTGCGTAGCAGTTGCACAGATCGAAATGTGCAAGTGCCCTTGCAAAATGAGCCGTTGCCACTATTGAATCTATGGCCTCAGTCCTGGCCGGGAAATCTTCTTTTAGTTTCGGTCCGTATGTTATGATATTGTTGGCATTAGTGATGATTATATATCCTTTTTTCCATAAAGTCTGAGGAAAAGAGGATGTGTAGCTTGGTGTTATATTATAATTGAATAGTGCCAGTATACCTTCATCAGCATTAACTGCATTGATATTCACAAGATCACCTTTGATTTCTGCATATCTGACATATTCATCGTCATAGAAATCGTACATGCACCTGTGGAGACCTTCTCCTGCCGCTCTGAAACTGTCATAATCTTTGAAAAAGCCTTCAATCGTGTTTTTCCCGACAACTTCAACATCAAGAAAAGAGCACGAGCAGACAACGCTGGTCATAAGAAGAGCATTGAGCAATAATATAATGATATGATTTTTCATCGTATCCAAGTTTAATTAAAATGACAATGATACATTAAGTGAAACAGTCCTGACGACACCATCATTATACATCATGGTTTTATAGCTGTTCCTTTTACTGCTTTGGGCTGGTGTCCAAAGATAGAGATTATCTCCAATAAGAGATATATCAACAGCACTCATATTCGCTTTCCTCAAATACTTTTGTGGTATACTGTAAGTCAATGTCAAATTCCTTAATGATATATATGTTTTCCTTATAAGGTTACGAGTTGAGTTGCTTGACGATTTATAGCTATTTTTGTATAAATATCTTGGATTTGTGGCAATATCTCCAGGTTGCTTCCAATGATCAAGAGCTTCTACTGGGACATTCTCTCCAATAATATCATATCCGTCATTATTAAGAGAAGCCACAGTCCATCCACCGAAATTATATACGAGATTGAAACTCAATGTAAAATCTTTGAATCTGAATGTGTTAATCATTCCTCCGTACAAAGTAGGTTCAACAGAATATTTACTTTGGATTACTCTGTTATCATACGAGAATGAGTATGTCAGATTACCATCTTTGTCATACCACATTGGTGCACCTGTAGTAGGATCCACTCCTGCCCATGAGACAAGCCACAACTGATCTTTCGGAGCTCCGACAGTCCATATTGAATCGAAGAATCCGCTATAGGTATCTTCATAAAGCTTCAGAATCTTGTTTGAATTTCTTGCACCGTTAAAGGTGGTGGTCCATACGAAATCCCTTGTCCTTATGTTTGTACTTGTTATATTGAATTCTATCCCTCTGTTCAAAATGCTTCCAACATTCCTTTCAACAGAATTATCCGTGATAATGGATGAAACTCTTCCGTCATAAATCAGGTCATTGGTGATCTTGTTATAAAATTCAACTCCAACTTCCAGTCGGTTAAAGATCCCGACATCGATACCCACATTTGCGATATAGGAAGTTTCCCAACTCAACCCTGGATTTGCCGGGGTCCCTTGTGTAGCTCCGGCCTGTCCACCATAATAACTTCCCTCACTGATATTGTATGTCCCATATGCAGCAGATGAATCTACCCTTGAATTACCATTATTCCCGAATGATCCTCTGAGTTTCAACAGATGAAAAATACGCGAATTGAAGAACTTTTCGTTCTGTATGTTCCATGCTATACCTGCTCCAGTGTATGTGTTCCATCTGGAATAAGTGCTGAATGATGAATTGCCTTGCGTCCTGTTTGTCACTGTGAGGGTGTATCTCCTGTCATAAGTATAAGTCACTGTTCCCAAGAAGGACAACGATCTTTGATGAGAAAAAGAAGAACCTCCATTTTTTGTGCTTTCTTGTGCCAGCGAAACTTCTTTAAGAGCATCGGTAACGAAACCGTAACCAGTGGCATATGCCGTGTTATACTTATAGTCTGAGAGTTCTACACCAAGCATGGCACTGACTGCATGCTTGCCGAAAGTACGGCTATAATTAGCTCTGATATTCTCTTTTATTCGAAAAGAGAACGAACCTGACCTGCGCGATGAACCGCTCATCCTTGTATCATCTGCTATACCGCTTACAGTATTCTTGGAATCGTATACTGCTTCAAAAATATTCAGCAGGCTTATGCCTGTCTCTGATGTGATCGACATTCCTTTGAAAGGCTTATAGACAAGATTGACATTCAAATCTCCCTGGAATGCTTTCTGGGTATTGTCGTTGAACTGCCTTTCTGGCAATTCATTGCCAAAAAACTTTCTCATTTCAGGTTCATATGCAGTCGTGCTGGTGCTATAATAGTTGTAAAGTCTGTAATCACCATTCGGCATGTATGGAGTAAAAATGGGAAGCTGTTCCTTGTAGAAAGAGTAGAGAGAAAGAATATTATTGATATTATAGCTGCCTGACATATTCACTTCAACATCGAACTTGGAGAATAGCTGGAAAGTCAGTTTGTCCCTGAAATTATATCTCTGCTGCGAATTGCCTCCATATGGAGAAATTTGAGCATAATATCCACCGGAGAAATAATTCTTCATCTTCTCTGTTCCTCCGGACACAGAAAAGTTTACTTGTGCAGTATGACCGACATTGAGATATATATCATTCCAATCTGTATCAGTCGTTGAATACGAGTTATATTCGCTGTCCTGATACGGGAAAATATCCATGGAATATCCCGCATTGGTCCATCCTTCTTTTGCAAGAGAATACCATTGCGCTGCATTACAGTATTTTTGCAATGTACTTCTATCAATTGTTGCAACACCGTACCTTACGGTGGTGTTGAATCTGAGTTTTCCTGTCTTGGCATTTTTAGTTGTAATCAATATAACTCCGTTTGCACCGTCTGCACCGTATAGAGCAGTCATGGTCGCATCTTTCAGCACCGTTATGGATTCAATATCATCCGGGTTAATGAAAGACAGAGGCGAAACGGAATAGCTTGTCCCCATCACTGAATTTGTAGTACCTCCAGTATATATTTCTACTCCGTCTACAATCCAGAGAGGCTCTTTTGATGCACTCAATGATCCTTCACCTCTGACTCTTATGCTGACTTGCGTCCTTCCGTTTGTAGTGTTTTCCTCTACGACAAGACCAGGGACGAGACCTGTAAGCATATTGTCAACTCGTGCCGCCGGCAATTTCTCTATAATATCATTGTTGACCTGGAATGCAGAACCTGTCAGGTCTTCCTTGCTTTGGATGACACCATATCCACCATTGATAACTGCCGCTGCCAGTTCGTTGTCATTCTGCATTTTGATATTGATTACACGACCAGGAGAGGCGGTGACTTTCTGGGTTGTCATGCCAAGATATGAAAATATTACAGTGAATGATTCTGCACCAGACTTTGGTTTCAGTGTATATGTTCCGTCTGTTTCAGTCATGGTACCTGTCGTTGTGCCTTCGATGTAGACCATGACGCCGACGAGAGGGTCACCGTTTTCGTCAGTGACCTTTCCAGTGACATTGTCTTGCTGGGACATGTCTGCTGGTATTGCCGTGTCCGGATATGCGTTCCGAGTGTTCTCACGGGCTCCCGCTTCTATGGACAGAAGCATGGAAGTGATTGACAATAATGAGATTATAAATTTTGCCTTCATCTAATAATATGGTATAATAAAACTAACCAGCAACAAATTTAGTAAAGTTTTGTTTTTGTACAAATATTATGATTTGTAGCTTTATTGACTGCATAATAACAAATTTTAAAATTATAAGCGTGTTTTATAACAATTGTTAATAATTACCCCCCCCGAAAGAGGGAATTATTCCGTAAAATACTTGTATCACAAGTTTTCGGGCAGATGTTATTTTTTACAAAATTTTAATGTCTCCGTTTGTAATATGCAGTCAATTTTTGGAGGACGGCACAGATTCTTTGCTCCACTCGGGATGACATTTGGAGAGGCAATTATCATTTTTATTAACTTTGTCCGCGATTGAAACATTTGAGATGAAAAGGAACTATTGTATTTTGGCAGCGGTGATGCTGGCGTGTGTGGCTGCCGCCGGGCACGCTGAAGCACAGTCGCATGGACATCTGAAGGTGGCTTTTGTTGGGGATCCGCAGGTGGACGACAGCGTGGAACTTGGCTATGCGAGGAATTCGATATATAAGGAGCTGAGACAGAGGGAAGACATCGATTTTGCAATAATACTCGGTGATCTCGTGAATGACTCCATGGACCTGATGGGACCGTCTAAAGAGTCTCTGGATTCTCTCCCCTATCCCTGGTTTCTGATTCCAGGCAATCATGATTTCGATGTATACAACGGGCGGAAGGCGAAGGTACGCCAGCCCGGCAGGGACAGGGACCTTGTCACTTACAAAAGTTTATTCGGCGGACCGGACACGACATTCGTTGCTGGCGGGATAAGGTTCATCCTGATGAATGACATGATTTTCGACGGTGCCGAGTATGGAGGAGGTTTTGACACCGCACAGCTTGAATATCTTGATTCTGTCGTGAATTGCAGCGGAGGGGAAAGCCTCATTGTGCTCGCGACGCATATCCCGTACTCGCATATAAAAGACAGAGAGACAGCGGATTCGCTATTGTCGGAATATTCTGGAGATATCCTTTTTGTGAGCGGTCATACCCACAGGGTCAGGCGAGGAGATGTGACTCTGTCTTCAGGAAAATCGTTTCCGGAGCTCGTGGCCGGGGCAACCTGCGGAAGCTGGTGGAGAGGAAGAAAGGATGAACACGGCATTCCATATGCTCTTCAGAACTGCGGTGCGCCGAGGGGATATTTCATCGCTGATTTCAGGCGCAAAGGATATGATGTGGAATATAAATGTGTAGGGAAAGACCGTGATTTCCAGTCATCTGCATGGACAGTCCAGACAGACAGCTGCAAAAGGCTTGTGGTGAATGTGTTTGGAGGAGCAGTGGACGGGAATGTCAAGGTGAAGGCAAAAGGTCTTGCAGGTTCGGGGTGGACAGTCCTTGAAATGAAAGGTGAAATGGCTCCTGAGGTCATTGAAGTCATCAATGAAAGGGATGCAATGTCCAAAAAGGAAAGGCGGGCAAGAAGGAGTGAAATTATCCCTCTTATCCATGCCCGCTCTCCTCATGTCTGGTCTGTGGAGATTCCAGATGATGCCGCAATCGAGAAAGTCAGGATTCGGTACAGTGACCCTTTCATGTCTTTCAGAAGCACTGTTGCCGTCAGACAGCTGGCTCTCCCGGCTCCGAAAGAGTGAACATTACAGCATCCATTGGCGGAATGTTCATCCTTATTCTCGTTTCCGGATTCAGCATCGGTGTGACAGGAAGCTCCATCCATTCGAACGCGTGATCAGGTATGGTCAGCTCCATCTGTGCCTCCTTGTCGGAGAAATTGGCTGCAAACAAAAGTGTTTCATTGCCGTAGTCTCTGAGGAATGCGAAGTGTCTTGTCTTGTCGAAGCCTTCGGACAATGTGTTGCAGTAGCAGAGATCGTATGACATCCCTTTTCTGACGGCCTCGCTCTTGGCTGCAAACCGCAACGCCTTGGCGTACTTTCTGAAAATCAAGGCTTCATGCTCGGTAATCCCGTTTTCCTGAAGCTTGGCTGCATCTATTGTTCCGTCAGTGATATCCTTGTACAATTCTTTATGTATCAGGGTGTCCAATTTGCGCAGCGCAGACACGCTCCACCAGTCGAATATGGTAGTCCTTCCATCGAGTCCGCTGAATCCCTCTTCATCCATTCCCTTTTCGCCAAGTTCCTGTCCCATATAGAGCATGAACGGGGCCGGGTTCAGGAAAAGGGACACATTCAGCGCTGCAAAGGCGTTGGCCCCGTCCTTTCCGAAAAATTCCGAGGCAAACCTCTGCTCGTCATGGTTTTCGAGGAAATTCAGCATGTAAGGCTGCATGTCTCCGAGATACTGCCAGTTGCGTGTGATCCCTTCCGCGGACTGCCACAGCTCCACAGGCATGCCGTTGTCGTCCACATTCTTGGCTACCACAGTCCTCAATGTGTCGTACAGCCCGGATTTATCATACAGGTAATCGAAACCGATTTCCCTGATATATTTCCTGTACTGGTCTTTCTGGTAGACTTCGGCGATGAATATCACATCCGGATACTCTTTCTTTATCTCCTTGATCAGCCAATTGAAGAATTCGGCTGGCACAAGCTCCACCATGTCGCAGCGGAATCCGTCCACTCCTTTTGCCGCCCAGAATTTCACTATATCATACATTTTGTCCCATGTCGGGGAATGCGTGTCGCAATAGTTGATCTTGACAGTCTCGTACCAGTCATTTATCCCCGGATTGGGGGAAAAACAGTTGTTCCCTGTCGCCATTGCCGGATATTCGCGGTATGCTTCATATCCTTCGACCGGAGGCACAGGCAGATGCAGCTCCTGTCCCGGATAATAGTAGAAATCATTCTCGAATTTCCAGTGTACTGACTTATCGTCGTCCTGGCCGAGGACCGGATGTCCTATCGTCGGGTTTACCTTGCCGTAATCCCTTGACACATGGTTGGGAACGAAGTCTATCAATGCTTTAAGACCTGCATCATGGGTCCTTTTCAGAAGTTGCTCGAACTCCCCCATCCTGTCGGCGGGATTGTCGGCGAGATACGGGTTCACATCATAGTAGTCGACTATGGCATATGGAGATCCTGCATTGCCTTTGACAAACTGAGGATTGGATGGCATGCAGCCTCCTCCAGTCTCTTTGGTGGCATGGCGGATGACTCCGGTAAACCACACATGGCTGCATCCGAGCCATTTAATATAATCGAGACTGGCAGAGTCTATGTCTGAGAATCTGCCAGTCCCGTTCTGGTCGAGTGTGCCGTTTTTGGCGTTTGAACCCTTGCTGTTGCCCCATAGTCTGGGGAGCATCTGATATATTATCGGTTTGTCCATTCAATAAGATTTTAAATGACCATAGTATTCATAAGACAAATTTACATCAGAATTTTCTGACTTCAAATTGCCGGTGCATCTGTATCAAATTGAATGCCGAGGTGAGTCCGACACTAAAAATTGACTGCAAGGCCTACTCCGTGCTGCTGCATACCGAGAGAAACATTGAGGTGGGATGCGCTATTGCAGGAGTCTACCATATTGTTCAGTCTCTTTTTGTATACGCAATAGACGGTCGTTCCTGTAATGAGTCCTGCTATTCCTGTCCCGGTCATCGCCAGTCCGGCAATGGCTACTCCCCTGAACTTGCTGTCCATTGCCACTTCCAGCTCTTCTCCGGAAAGTGATGCCAGCGGAGCAAAAAAGACAGTTCCGATGCCCACGGCCAGCCCTTCTATCATCATTCCGACCGCACCGATTCCCAAGGTCACGATGCCGACGCCCGTAAGAGACCCCGATGCGATCAGCAGTCCCTTACCTGCTTTGAAGCCTTTAGTGTTTTTCACCCAGGTCTCGTATGAGAGTCCTTCGACAGAATTCATCATGGCGCTGATCTGCTCAGCAGTCAGCAGGACATCGTCTGATGAGTAAAGTTTAGCTCCTTTGCGGTAGATGTCATTGTATTGGGCCATGGCGGGGAGCGCATTTGCCAGGACCATGACGGCAATCACCGCGAGAAAGACCAGTTTTTTCATATCCAGTCAATTTTAATTTAATGTGTCTTCACAAATATAGCAGTTTAATCCGAAAACACACCATTACTTCCCGGGATAGTCCCGAACACCATGGCCCCGTCCACGGAAACCCCACTTTTTGTGGACGAAACACTGTAAAGGAAGATCTTGTCCACGAAAAAGCCCTATTTTGTGGATGAGAGCGAGAAAAATGTCTTGTCGTCCACGGAAACCCCACTTTTTGTGGATGAAACTCTGTAAAGGAAGATCTTGTCCACAAAAAAGCCCTATTTTGTGGATGGGAACGCTAAAAATACCTTGTCGTCCACGGAAACCCTGCTTTTTGTGGACAGCATTCGAAAATTCCGCAACAAATCCTGAGCTGCTGCTCACGCAAAGTTTTCGATGGATGAAATGTTACTATTTGTGATAAATCCGAAAAATGGTTATAACTTTACGAAAAATAATTTTGTACACCGTGGGATTTTGAAGTCCACAACGCGATATGGGATGTCGTACCTGTATCGCGTTTTTATTTTATATGGATATGAAAAGAGATTTTGATTCTATGTCTTTTTCGGAGAAAGAAGAGATTTGCAACAATGCATTCAGAGAGGGAAGTCCATTTTGGCATCTGTACACTGACGGAACGAAAATGCAGAATATTTTTTGTTCGGATAAAGAGTTTGACGAGGGTATGAATATGCTGGCTGCCAGTGCCTGCAGGGTCATGCATGTACAGATACTGACTTTTGAGCTCATGACCAACCACATTCATCTCATCCTGTCGGGAAGCAAAGATGCATGTATGGAACTGTTTATGGATTATAAAAACAGAATTGCAAAACTCTTCAGGAAATATGGCAAAGTGATAGACTGGAGCTTATTTTCAGCCAATATATTGGCAATCGAAAATCTGAAAAGGCTCAGGAATGAGATTGCATACTGTAACAGAAATGCATTTGTCGCAAATCCACAATATACTCCCTTTTCATATCCATGGGGAGGAGGATGTGAATATTTTGGACATCGCATGATATCAAACAGTTATTATGATACAATGACGGTAAGGGATATGCGAACCATCATGCATTCAAGAGATGTCTCCGCTTTTGATAAATTGAAGTTCCGTAACGGCGTTGTGTCCATATCTTCATTTTGCAACATAGAACTTGGGATGTCAATGTTTCAGAACGCGCGGAATTATTTCTATACCATAAGCAAGAACATAGAAGCCTTTGCTGACATTGCGTGCAGGATCAGAGATTCCGTGTGTTTGATTGATGAGGAAATCTTTTCTGTTGCTGTCAAAATATCATCAGATATGTATGGAGTAAACAAATTAAGTCTCCTTGCTCCCGACCAGAAGATAAATCTTGCTAAAGAATTGCGGTACAAGTACTTCGGATCGATTCAACAATTAAGGAGGATACTCCGCCTAAATGCGGATGTCTTAAATGAGGTTTTTCCGTCCACAAAATAGGTGTTTTATGTGGATGAAACTCTGTAAAGGAAGATCTTGTCCACAAAAAAGCCCTGTTTTGTGGACGGGAACGAGAAAAATGCCTTGTTGTCCACAAAAACGCCACATTTTGTGGATGAGAGCGAGACAAGGCGGATAATTATTCAAAAAAAGACTCCGCGGATGGGCGGAGTCTGGTGTATCGCGAAGGGGAAAGCCCCTTGCCGGAATTCTTCCGGAATGATGAATCGCAGAGGATTACCACTCGAGGATCTTGCGGAAATCGTATTTCTCAGGATCTGCGACATAGGCCTTGGCAGCCTCATAGTCGGCAGGAGTGATGTAATGTGCGATGTAGTTGTAGTAGTTCTGCGCAGTGCCGGCATTGATGTCCACTATGCGAGGAGGAATCTTGCCTGTCTCAGGGTCCTGCAGGTCAGCAAGATAGAGAGGAGAGACATTGCCGTATGCATCCACATATACCATGCAGCCTGTCTTGCCCTCGCTGAAGAGCTGGTATACGCCCATAGCAAGTTCGGTGCAGTATGTCAGGTCGTATGCAACCGGATCCTGGCAGCGTACATCATATCCGATTTCTACAGGACGGCTCTTCACCTTGATTCCGAGTTTCTTGAACTCTTTTTCGAGAAGGTCGTTGAAAAGCACTGCCTTGGAAACCTTGCCGAGTTCAGGATGTCCGTGCTCGTCATATGTGAAATGGATTCCTGCCTCTGCAGCCTCTTTTGCCACTTCCTCGTTGTGGAAAAGACCCTCGGCAGCGACAATGGTACCATAGTTCACGCCCATGATCTTCCTCTTGAGGATAGCCGAAACGGAAAGCCTGATTATCTTCTCGAGAGTCATTCCTGTCTTGTTGAACATCTCTGGAATGATGGTCATAGGGCAGTGGGTAGCCTCTCCTATTCCGAGGGCAAGGCTTCCGCAGGTACGGCCCATCGCAGAGATAATCAGCCAGTTGCCTGAAGTGCGTGCATCTTCGTAGATAGTCCTTGCAAGATGCGCTCCCTCATTCTTTGCAGAGTTGTATCCGAAAGTCGGAGTGTTGTTAGGAAGAGGAAGGTCATTGTCGATAGTCTTAGGACAATGGATGTTGGCGATAGGATAGTTCTTTGCAGCGAGGAACTTGGAGATCCTGTTGGCAGTGGAAGCTGTATCATCGCCTCCGATAGTCACGAGAAGCTTGATGTTATTTTCCTTGAAGAGATCGAGATTGAAATTCTCCTCGAAATCCTTGTCGGTCGGTTTGAACCTGCTCATCTCGAGGTATGAACCTCCCCTGTTGAAGTAGCGGTCAGCCTTGAAGAAATCGATGTCCTCTATGCGTGCATCCTTGCTGAACAGACCTGAATATCCGCCATGAAGGCCGATTACCCTGTAGCCTTTGGTCAGGAAAGTCTTTGCCACACTCATTGAAACGGAGTTCATTCCTGGAGCAGGACCGCCTCCGCAGAGAATAATAATTGCGTCTTTCATATCGTCTTGAATTTGTTAAAAATACCTATGTTCCACTACTTTTGTGTCGGAGACAGCGGATGCCTCCTGTTTTCGCGATGCAAAATTATCCATTTTCGTCAAATTTCAGCGAAAAAATCGCTAAATTTGTAATTTATTGCGCCGGAAGTCCGGCGGACAACTATTTTATCGACAAATGGATAAGGAACAGGCACGGATACGCATCGGGGAACTGAGGGATCTGATCAACGAGAACAACCGCAGATATTATGTGGAGAACAGCCCTGTCATCAGCGACTATGAATACGACATGCTGATGAACGAGCTGATCGCCCTCGAAAAGCAGTACCCTGAACTCGTGACGGAAGACTCCCCTACCATGAGGGTCGGAAGCGACCTGGCAAACCGGCCTGACGCCAAATCCGGGAAAGCGGCTGCCCAGCAGAAGGAATTCGCCCAGTATCCCCACCGCTATCCCATGCTTTCCCTCGGCAACACATATGACATCTCCGAAGTGGAGGCATTTGCAGACAGGGCATCCCGGAGCATAGGAGACAGATTCACTTTTTCCACCGAACTCAAATTCGACGGCACGGCAATATGCCTGACATACAGGCACGGGGAGCTTTTCAGGGCGCTCACACGCGGCGACGGGACAATTGGGGACGATGTGACAGAAAATGTACACCACATCAGCAATATACCGAGAAAGCTGACAGGTGGCGGATGGCCTGACGAATTCGAGATAAGGGGTGAAATATATATGCCGTACAAGGCATTCGACAGACTGAATGCAGAAAGGGAAAGGGATGAAGATCCGCCTTTTGCCAATCCGAGAAATGCAGCATCAGGTTCGCTCAAGCTCATCAATCCGAAGGAAGTCGGACACAGGGGACTGGAATGTACCTTGTATCACATGCTCGGGGAAAACCTCCCGTTCGAGACCCACGACCAGGCTCTCAACGCTGCAGCATCATGGGGGCTGCCTGTATCGGACAAGAGGAAAATATGCAGGGACATCCATGAAATAGAGGAATATATCAGTTACTGGGACACGGAAAGGAAATTCCTTCCTTTCGCCACAGACGGTATTGTCATCAAGGTCAATGAACTGGCGTTCCAGAAATCACTCGGCTATACTTCGAAATTCCCCCGCTGGGCTGTGGCATACAAGTTCCAGGCGGAAAGGGCTTTGACAAAGCTTCGCTCCATCGACTACCAGGTTGGGAGAACTGGTGCCGTGACTCCGGTTGCCAATCTCGACCCTGTCCCTCTTTCAGGGACTACGGTGAAAAGGGCGTCGCTGCACAATCTCGACCAGATGAGACTGCTTGACATCAGAATCGGAGACTATGTCTATGTGGAGAAAGGAGGGGAAATCATCCCTAAGATTACAGGGGTGGAGATCTCCCAAAGGCCTGCCGGTGCTGTTGTCCCCGAATTCCCTTCAGTATGTCCGGACTGCGGCACCCCTTTAGTAAGGGATGAAGGGGAAGCGAAGTTCTTCTGCCCGAATGCAGAGGGCTGCCCGACGCAGATAATGGGGAAACTCGTCCATTTCATCAGCCGCAAGGCAATGAATGTCATAGCCGGGGATGCAACCATAGAACAGATGTTCCGCCTCGGTCTGGTACGGAAGCCGTCGGACCTGTATTCCCTCGACAAGGATGACCTTCTCAAGCTGGAAGGATGGAAGGAAAGGTCTGCAGAGCGTTTTCTTGCGAGTATTGAAGCATCCAAGGCAACACCATTCGACCATGTGCTTTTTGCCCTCGGCATCAGATATGTCGGAGAGACGACGGCCAAATCTCTTGCACGCCATTTCGGGGATATGGATTCTCTCATGGCGGCTTCAAGGGAAGAACTTCTCGCTGTGGAAGACATAGGGGAAGTGATTGCAGACAGCGTCCTTGCGTTCTTTGCCGACAGCCGCAACCGAGAGGAAGTGGAAAGGCTCAAGGCAGCAGGATTGAAATTCTCCATGGCGGAGGAAAGCTCTGAAGTTTCGGATCTGCTGGCAGGTAAGACCATTGTAATCAGCGGCAATTTCAGTATATCGAGGGATGCGATGAAGGCTCTGATAGAGAAGAACGGAGGGAAAAACAGCAGCTCGGTCAGCAGCAGGACATCATATCTTCTGGCAGGGAGCAAACCTGGACCGGAGAAAATGAAAAAGGCCGAGCAGCTCGGCATAGAGGTGATAGATGAGGCCCGGCTGATGCAGATGCTCGGTGGCAGCACTCCTGACGCTGACGGTGAGGCAGAAGCCCAGGCAACCGCAGCAGACACTCGGACAGGCAGCCAGGTAGCGAATGTCCAGTCACCCGTGGCAGGCGACAAGACGGCAGAAGACAGAAAGGAAGACGGACCCGGCAGTGGACCGGAAGTGAGGCAGGATGCCGAGGGGCAGTTAAAATTGTTCTGATGGGAGTATGAACAGGGTCAGGAAATATAGCGATACTGTGAAAAGGTTCTTTGCGGAAGGAATCTGGAAGCTCAACATGGAAGAGCTTTCCAGAGCCAAGGCAAAGACCATCAAGTATATCAAGGTCCTGATAATAACCATCAAGACATTCTCCGCGGAGAAGATAGGATTTCAGGCGGTGGCCCTCAGCTTTTTCGGGACAATGGCGGTAGTGCCGTTCGTGGCAGTCGCCTTTGCAGTTACAGACGGTTTCGGGCTGTCGGGGAAACTGACCGAGCTCCTGTACGCAAATTTTTCCGGGCACCAGGAAATCATAGATTCTCTGCTCGTGTTCGCCAACAATATAATAGAGACATCCCAGAGCAGTGCCATGGGGCTGATAAGCGCACTGTTTTTCGTATGGCTCGTGATATGGATGATGATGTGCGTGGAAAGGGTCTTCAACAATGTCTGGAGGGTCCGGAAATCCCGCAATTTTTTCAAGAGATTCGGGTTTTACCTCATCATCCTTTTCATTGCCCCGTTCGTTGTGATGCTGTTTTTCTCAGGATCGATAGTCTACACCAACGCATTCAACAGCATCGGACTTGGAGTGGAATATTTCGACACCATCTCTTCTCTGGTCGCATGGTTCATTTTCTATGCGATTGCAGCCCTCACATTTTCAGCAATGTACAAGTTCATTCCCAATTATAAGGTAAGGTACAGCAACGCCCTCCGTGCGGCACTCATTTCTGCGGCGGTCTTCACCCTTCTCCAGTATCTCTATCTGGAGACGCAGGTGTTCGTGACAAGGCTCAACATGGTGTACGGTGCTGTCGCAGCCATCCCGCTTTTCATGTTCTGGATGAATTTCGGATGGTTCATCATACTTTTCGGGGCGGAACTTTCCTATGCATTCCAGAATGTCAATAACTATAACCTTGAATGACAATGAGCTTTTCCGAATTTACCCAGCAGGATTATGAAGTGATAGCACGCGATTACGCAGATCTCAAGGAAGCTGCGGTCAAGCGCTGCGCCAACCAGCAGGAGCTGGATGTAGTGCAGAAAGCCTTCGAGTTTGCCAACGAGGCCCATAAAGGGGTCAGGAGACGCAGTGGAGAGCCGTATATACTTCATCCTATCGCTGTGGCGAAGATAGTAGTGACCAACATCGGACTGGGCTACAAGTCCATCGCGGCGGCCCTTCTGCACGATGTGGTGGAAGATACCGACTACACTGTGGACGACATCCGCAATCTGTTCGGGGACAGGATTGCCCTGCTTGTGGACGGGCTCACTAAGATCAAGGTTGTCCTCGACAATGACGCCAAGGCCAAGACAAGAAGCCTTCAGGCAGAGAATTTCAAGCGTATCCTGCTGACTCTGAATGACGATGTGAGGGTTGTGCTGATCAAGCTGGCCGACCGTCTGCACAACTGCAGGACAATCGAGTTCATGCCGGAGTACAAGAGGGACAAGATCCTGAGCGAGACCATGTTCATCTTCATTCCTCTTGCCCACAGATTGGGTCTGTATGAGGTTAAGTCTGAGATGGAGAATATCTGGCTGAGGTACAAGGAGCCGGAGGCCTACAACGACATTTCCGCCAAGATCAACAGGAACATGACAGACAAGGAGAAGGAGATCGACGAATTCATCGCCCCTATCTCCAAGGCCCTGGAAGCGGCAGGATTCAATTTTGAAATCAAGAAAAGGGTCAAGACTCCGTATTCCATCTGGCACAAGATGGTGACCAAGGGAATCACCTTCGACCAGATATATGACCTGTATGCAGTGCGAATCATATTCACACCTGCCCCTGGTTCGACCGAGACAGAGAGGGACCAGTGCTATCATGTCTTTTCTATCATCACCGACATCTACAGGTACAAGCCAGACAGGGTAAGGGACTGGGTGAAACATCCTAAGAACAACGGTTATGAGGCCCTGCACTGCACTCTGATGAGCAACGCCGGCATCTGGATCGAGGTTCAGATAAGGACAAGGAGGATGGACGATATAGCAGAAAAGGGAATCGCGGCGCACTGGGCATACAAGAAAGACGGATTTGCCGGGGAAAACGAGAGCGAGATGGACAAATGGATATCCAAGGTCAAGGAGATCCTGGTCAATCCGGATGTCAATGCGCTCGAACTTTTAGACATAATCCACAACGACCTGAACACATCGGACATATTCGTATTCACCCCTAAAGGTGAGCAGAAAAGGATTCAGAAAGGCTCGACGGCACTGGACTTTGCATACAGCATCCATTCGCATATCGGCAACACAGCCATTGCGGCCAAGGTGAACATGCGGCTCGTTCCCCTGTCATATGTCCTCAAAAGCGGGGACCAGGTGGAGATAATCACCGCCGAGACCGAGTCCCCAAAAAAGGAATGGCTGCAGTTCCTGCACACGCGTAAGGCCAAGAGCATCGTGATGGATTATCTCAAGGGGGAAAGGAACGACAGCATAAAGACTGGTAGAAAGATGCTGGAAGACCAGCTGTCCGCCCTCGGATACAAGATGACTGACAAGATTGTGAGGAAGCTGATGGACAGGTACGGTGTACTTGAAGATGATCCTGACGAACTGTATTTCAGAATCGGCATCGGTCTTGTAAAGATCAACGACCTTGACAAGATTGTCAGCAAGAGCGAGAACTCTTCAGGACCTAAGCAATGGCTGGCGTGGTTTAAGAACAAAGGCAAGAAAGGGGGCGACTTCGTCATCAACGACGCCGGAGGCACAAGCCACAAATATGTCATTGCACAGTGCTGCAACCCGATACCCGGAGACAGTGTAGTCGGATTTCTCGGGCCTGACGGGAGCGTCACTGTCCACAAGAAGAGCTGTCCTGTCGCAAATGATGTAGCAGCAAAGCACGGGGACAGGATAGTCGTGCCGGAATGGGAGGAGTCGGCCCAGACTTCATTCCTTGTCAGGCTGTCTATCAAGGGATTGGACAGGATAGGAATCATCAACGAGATCACAAGATACATTTCTTTCGTGATGAGCGTGAACATAAGACGGATAAACATCGCCACTGAAGAAGGTGTATTCGACGGAGTGATAGACCTGTATGTGCATGACAAGAAAGACCTGGACAAACTCACGAAAAAACTTGGGAAAATAGAAGGGATATTGAATGTAGTGAGAACGGATCTATAATGATATGGAAATGATCAAAAGATTTTTATCAAAATATCTTCCGGCCATTCCGGTCGGACTCGTGCTCGGGAGCATGCTTTTTTCTCATTCATGCGCCAACACGACCACACCTCCGACTGGCGGACCGAAAGACACAATTCCGCCTGTGATAGTGAAGTTGTTTCCGCCTGACGGGTCCACCATGGTCCCGTGCCACAAGACACAGCTCTCATTCACTTTCGACGAGTTCGTGGTAGTCAAGGAGAGGCAGAACATATTCCTCTCCCCTCCCCAGGAAAAATCCCCGAAATACAAGATAAAAGGCAAAAGCGTGGTGATTTCCTTCGAGCATGACCTCGACTCCAACAAGACTTACACCCTGGATATCACAAACGCAATAGCGGACAATAACGAGGGTAACATGTATCCTGGATACACACTTGCCTTCTCCACAGGTCCTAAGCTGGACTCGATGATGGTGACAGGTAGCGTATATGACTGCAACACCCTCATGCCGGTGAAAGGGGCGACTGTGATGCTCTACAAGTATCAGGGCGATTCGACTGTGGTGAACGACACCCTGACAGTCCCGTCGGATTCGGCGATATTCTTCAAGAGACCTGATGCGGCGGCAAAGACCGACGACTGGGGATTTTTCTGTATCAGAAACATCGCCGACACCGTTTACAGGATGTATGCAGTCTATGAAGAGAGCGCCAACAACCTGTATGACCCTGACAATGACAAGATTGCGTTCCTTGATTCGATGATAAGGCCTGTAACGGTTGTGAATGATTCATTACCTGAAGTCATCAAATATCTCATGACCGATACCCTGGCATGTCTTGCAAGAAAGAGCGAATACGAGCTTAACCTGTTCAAGGAGACCCCGTCCAAGCAGATGATAGTCAACAGTGAAAGGCTCGGGGAAAGGACAGCCTATGTTACATTCATGGCTCCGTATGCCGAAGTGGATTCCATCTGGATCCGGGACCTGCCTCCTGAGAAGCTCATCACCCAGTTCAACCTCGAAAGGGACAGTCTGGAAATATGGGTGAACGATCCTAAGGAGCAGCCTGACACCCTTTTCCTCAATATATCATACCTCAAGACAGATACGCTCGGCATGCTCTCCCCTTTTGTGGAAGAAATAAAGCTCAGCAAACCGAGAGAGTCCCTTGCAGCCAAGAGTTCGCGCAGGGACATCAAGAAAGAGGACACAACTACGGTCTTTACGATAACTGCAGCCCCGGAGACCGTGGAGCAGTACGGATTCACCATAGAGTTCAAATATCCTCTTGTAGAATCCGCATTCGATTCCCTTGAATTCAGATATCTCAACCCGAGGCAGCAGGAGTCGACAGGGACATACAAGGTCGTACAGGACAGCCTTAACCTGAGGAAGTATGTTGTATGGCCGGACGAGAAACTGATGCCTGGATACGAATATTTCCTGAAGGTCCCTCACCGCAAGTTCATGGACATCAACGGGTTCTACAACGACAGCTCAGAGGTGAAGGTTACTCTGCCCAACGATGACAATCTCAGCTCCATGGACCTTGTGCTCACAAATGTAAAGAACAAATATATCGTGGACCTGCTCAACGAGAAAAGGGACCAGACGATAAGATCCTATATCATTGACAGCGACTGTACCCTGCGTTTCCCTTATATCACTGCCGGGAAATACAGTATCAGGATTACAGAGGACATCAACAGGAACGGTCTGGTGGACACCGGTAACCTGCTTGAAAAGAAACAGCCTGAAAAGGTCAGGTTCTTCAAGCTTGAGGACGGGTCCAACCTCATTGACATTCCTGAAAAGACAGAGCTGGAACAGAGTATTGACATAGAAGAGATGTTCAGATAGTATGAAGAGTCGGAAAATATACATAGTGCTGGCGTTGCTGGTGTCGGTCTGGACAGGTGCGTTTGCGCAGGACAGCCTTAAAGTCGGGGAAATCGTGGTTTCTGAGGATTCCGTGGCTTTCTCTGACGCATATCTGGACTCCGTAGATGTCCGCAAGAACAACATAATCAATGACTACACTCTCATAGGTGTCCAGTACGGCATGGGGCTGAACCAGATGAGCTGGAATCCGAGGATGGAGCAGAAGACGCAGTTCTCTCCTGTGAATTTCGGCATCACATGGACAAGGTTCTGCAAGATGTTCGGATACATGCCGTATTTCGGTATCCAGGCAGGTGTTTTCTATGCTCGTGAGGGTTACCTTCTCGAAGAGGAATACAATGTGCAGGGGGCACAGGAAGTAACCATGGATATTGTGGAAGTGCCGGTAATGGCCCATTTCCACTTCGATTTCTGGAAAATGAAGCTGATGGCGAACATAGGCTTCTACGGCAGCTACAGGCTCAATATCCACAGGTCCGGTAATGCAGTGCTTCCTGCGGTGGAAGACACTTTCCTTTCCACTGACAGGCGGTTCGACTACGGTATCAAGGGAGGGGCAGGATTCGGATTCGTATTCGACCCTGTGGAGATTCATTTCACCGCCATGTACAAATATGGTTTCGGGTCATTGTACGAACCTGACTATATGAGCCCGTATTACTACCGTTTTGCGTCGGTCTCCAATTTCATCTTCTCGGTCGGCCTGCATTTCCAGATTACCAAGAGGACAGGCAAGACCAACCTGCAGCTGAAACGGGAGGCACGTGAAATATATATGGAAAGAAGAAACAAGGCTGAACAAAATGATTTCTAAGGCAGTAAAAATAGGTGACATCACAATCGGAGGCGGGAATCCGATTGTGGTCCAGACAATGTGCAACACGCACACTTGCGATGTGGAGGCATCTCTGGAGCAATGCAGGAAACTTTATGAGGCCGGAGCCGAAATGATAAGGCTTACCGTGCCGGGGCTGAAAGACATTTCTCCGCTGAAGGAAATCCATGACAGATTGAGGGCGGAAGGGATTGATACCCCTCTCGTAGCCGATATACATTTCTCTTCCGAAACAGCCATTGAAGCGGCAAAAGTCGTGGAGAAAGTCAGGATAAATCCGGGTAATTTCCACAAGGACCACGCAAAGGCACAGGAACAGTTCGCCAGGCTTGTGACGGTGTGCAAAGAGCATGGGACAGCAATCCGTATAGGTCTTAACCACGGGTCTCTTGGAGAAAGGATAACCACTCTGTACGGAAATACCCCTCTGGCAATGAAAGAGGCGGCCATGGAGTGGATAAGGATGTGTGTAGAGAATGATTTCTACAATGTCGTAGTGTCCCTGAAAGCAAGTAACACTATTGTTATGGTGGAAGCCTACAGGCTGCTGGCCAAGGCAATGGAAGAATACGGGACAGTTTTCCCCCTTCATCTCGGAGTGACCGAGGCCGGAAACGGAGATTCAGGCAGGATAAAATCGATAGTCGGGATTTCAGCACTGTTGTCGGAAGGAATCGGGGACACAGTCAGGGTATCTCTTACAGAACCGCCTGAGAACGAGCTCCCTGTGGCAAGATATCTCTCTGACAGATATGGACACAGGCTGTATTCTTCCATGATATCTCTCAATATCGAGGGCAAACGGGCAGTGGCGACATACGAGGCCCCGTCCAAGGACAGGCTACTGATGGATTATTCGGCTGATTTCGGCAAGATGCTGCTTGACCGCAAAATAGATGAGGTGGAGCTAAGAGGAGCGTACCTCGGAGAAGACGGGCAGAGGCATGTGATTGACAATACAGAATTTGCAGAATATCTCACAGACGAACTGATGCAGGCTGCCAGACGCCGATTCTACAGACCTGAATACATAGCCTGCCCGGGATGCGGACGCACGATGTACAATCTTGAGGAGACCTTCAATGAGGTCAAGAAACGCACCGCACACCTGAAAGGCATGGTGATAGCAGTCATGGGATGCATAGTGAACGGTCCTGGAGAAATGGCTGATGCCGACTGGGGCTATGTGGGTGAAGGCAACGGAAAGGTCACCATATACAAAGGCAAGCAGCCTGTCGCCCTCCATGTACCGGAAAAGGAGGCCATTGACAGCCTCCTCTCACTTATTGAAAATTCAGGAAAATAATCCTATTTTTCTTCCATTTCCGCATCGGCAGGGTTGCGCTTTACGATGACCTTGTCGATACGGGCCCCGTCCATGTCCACGACTTCGAAGGAGAAGTCATTCCATTCCACCTTCTCCCCTGCCTCAGGCACATGGTCGAGCTCTTCGAGAATCAGACCTGCCACTGTAGTGTATTCAGAATCTTCCAGAAGATCGTCATCAAGGTCGAAATGCCTAAGGAAGTCATAGATCGGGCACTGCCCGTCCACGAGCCAGCCGTCATTCCCCTGCCTTGCCACAATGTCTGGCTCCTCTCCGTGGTCGTTGACATTTCCCACGAGTTCCTCTATGATGTCCTTGAGAGTGATGATGCCGGAGCAGAGGCCGAACTCGTCGCATATCAGCGCCCTGCTGACATGACGGCGTTTCATTTCTTCCAGGACTGTGTAGACATTCATGTTCTCATGGAAATATATCGGCTCATGCATCATTTTCTCCAGATTGAATGAACCTTTACCGAGATTGAGCACGAAATCTTTCAGGCTAAGCACGCCTATCACATGGTCCAGGTCTCCGTCAGCTACAGGATATTCCTCATAAAGGTTCTCCTCTATGGTCTTGCGGACCTCATTCTCGTCCATTTCCTTCTCCAGCCATACGATATCGCTCCTGTGCGTCATTATGGTGCTGACCTTCTGGTCTCCGAGAGTAAATACATTCTCCACGATGTCCTGCTCCATAGGAAGCACTTCCCCTTCATCGGTCCCTTCCTGTATTATCGAACGGATTTCCTCTTCTGTCACTTTTGTCTCCTGGCTCTGCAGACGCAATGCCTTTGAAATGAAATGTGTGGTCTTGGACAGGACCCATACGAAAGGAGAAGCTATCACCGAGATGAATTTCATCGGACCGGAAACGAATTTCGCCACTTTTTCAGATGCGCTCATACCTATCTTCTTCGGGACAAGCTCTCCGAAAATCAAAGTGAGGAATGTGACTATGACCACTATTATACCCTTGGCCAGAGAATCTGCCGCACCTTCAGACATTCCTGCCTTTTCGAAGACATCGGCGAATTCAGCGGCTATCCTGTTGCCAGAGAAAATACCGGTGAGGATTCCGATGAGTGTAATTCCTATCTGTACGGCTGAAAGGAACTTGTCTGGATCCGAGGCAAGTTTCAAAGCTCTTTTTGCATTTCTGTTGCCCTTGTCTGCATCTGTCTGCAGATTGGATTTCCTCGCAGAGATAAGAGCGATCTCCGACATGGCAAAGAAGCCGTTCAGCAGGATCAGAAGAAGAATAATAAAAATTTCATCCATATTTATTTCTTTAATTCGGCTATGACCGTTTCACAAGCTCTCACCTCATCCCCGACATTGACCTTGATATCGCTTCCCAAAGGAAGATACATGTCTATCCGGGAGCCGAACTTGATTATTCCACATTGTGTGCCTTTGGTCTCCATATTCCCGACCTTGGCATAGCATACAATCCTTCTGGCGAATGTACCTGCAAGCTGCTTGAAGAAGACCTCCCCGAATTCGTTCTTCAGGGCGACCGAAGTGTGCTCGTTCAGCTCTGACGCCTTGGGCAGGAACGCAAGCAGATATTTCCCGGGGTGGTACTTATAATATGTCACCTGTCCGGAAATCGGCCAGAAGTTCACATGGACATTGAAAAAGTCCATATATACGGAGACCTGTATGCACTCTCCTTTGATATATTCATTCTCATAGACTTTCTCTATGATGACCACTTCCCCGTCAGCTACGGAAGTCACCACATGCTCTCCCTTGACCGTATCCCTGTGCGGAACCCTGAAGAAGAAGAATACGAAAATCATGAAAAAAATGAGAATGGCCGAAATAGGATACGACAGGAACGGAAATGGTATGAAATGCAGGTTCATGAATATCAGAAGCCCGCATCCAAGCCATATCGCAGCGATTGTCCCTAAACCGTCTCTGTGAATCGTCATGCTATCTCGTTTTCAGCCTGCAAAACTATAAAAAATCTTTGACATAGAAAAGGATGCGAATCAAAGCAGGTCCACCATTTCCATGAATATTATCCCCATCGGCAATGCCGTCAGTGCGCTGTCGAAGCGGTCGAGATATCCTCCATGTCCCGGAATGCTGTTGCCTGAATCCTTTACGGAATAATGCCTTTTCCATTGTGATTCTATCAGATCCCCGTACACTCCGGAGATATTTATCACGACTCCGAGAGCTATCGACTTCACGAGATTAAGATTCAGCAGACCTGTATAATGCAGCACGATGGCAACGGCTATTGCCACTGCAAAACCTCCCCAGAAGCCGATCCAGGACTTTTTCGGAGAAATTTCGGGAAAGAGTTTCTTGCCGTATTTCTGTCCGAAGGTGCAGCCGAAGAGATATGCACCGACATCGGAGCCCCATATTATCGCAAAGAAACAGAGCAGAAGCAGTCCGTCATAGTTGCCGTGAGGGTCGAAGACTGCAAGGTTGGTCAACGACATAGGCACAGCAATATACAGGATGGCCGTGTAAAGGTTGGCGAACTTGCCGAACTCTGTCTTGTCCTTCACATAAAGGGAATCTATCATCACTATGAATATCGGGATGATGGACAGAATCACCATTTTTCCAGGGATGTCATAGCTCTTGTACAGGAATGTAAGGGCAAACAGAGTGACAGCGGCTAAAATCGCCAGCATCTGGGAGAACTTGTAGGAAGTCCCCATTGTCATTCTGAAAAACTCGAACATCATCATTCCCATGATCCACAGCATCAGAGCTGCAAAAGAGAATTTGCACCACAGCAGTGCCCCTATCATTACGGCAAGGAAGCCTATTCCTGAAAGCGTCCTGACTATCAGATTTTTCATAGTACGGTTATTTGTCCTCGTCTGTCTTCTCTTTGCCGGAGTCATCTTTCTCCGCATTCTCTTCTGCATCTGCGCGTTCTTTTTCGCTCGGGTCGCCATTCCCATGATGTGCGCCTCCTTTGCGGGGACCGAGTATCTTCTCCACATCGTCAGAGAAGATAACCTCCTTCTCCATCAGAAGGGCTGCTATTGCGAGGAATCCCTCCTTGTGCTCCTCGAGTATGGACATTGTCCTGTCATGGATGAACTGCACCAAAGTCTTGACTTCGTTGTCAATCATCTCAGCAGTCTTCTCGCTGTAAGGCTTTCCGAGTTCGAAACCTCTCGAACCTGTAGAGTCATAGAACGAAAGCGTGCCCACCTTGTCGCTCATGCCATAGTAGGTCACCATTGCATAGGCCATCTTCGTCAGTCTTTCAAGATCATTGAGAGCCCCTGTAGACGGCTGTCCATTCACGATTTCCTCAGCAACCCTTCCTCCGAGCAGAGAGCACATCTCGTCTATCATCTGCTCTTTCGTCACGAGCTGCCTTTCTTCAGGCAGATACCAAGCAGCACCGAGAGACTGCCCGCGAGGGACGATTGTGACCTTGAAAAGAGGGTTTGCATAAGGCAGAAGCCAGCTTACGGTGGCATGTCCGGCCTCATGATGGGCTATGGACTTCTTTTCCTCAGGAGTAATTATCTTGTCCTTGCGCTCCAGACCTCCGATAATCCTGTCCACGGCATCAAGGAAGTCTTGTCTGTCGATTTCTGGCTTGTTGCGACGTGCAGCGGTAAGGGCTGCCTCATTGCAGACATTGGCAATGTCCGCTCCGGAGAATCCAGGGGTGTGCTTGGCAAGGAATGTAACATCGAAATCCTTGGCGAGCTTCAGCCCCCTCAAGTGTACATTGAAAATCTCTTCCCTCTCCTTCAGGTCAGGAAGGTCGACATGTATCTGCCTGTCAAAACGGCCGGCACGGAGCAGAGCCTTGTCGAGGATATCGGCCCTGTTGGTTGCAGCCAGGATGATGACCCCTGAATTGGAGTCGAATCCGTCCATTTCCGTAAGAAGCTGATTGAGAGTGTTCTCACGCTCGTCATTTGAAGAGAAGCCGCCGTTCTTGCTTCTTGCGCGGCCCACAGCATCTATCTCGTCGATAAATACAATGCATGGGGATTTCTCCTTGGCCTGGCGGAACAGGTCACGGACTCTCGACGCGCCCACCCCTACGAACATCTCCACGAAATCCGACCCTGAAATCGAGAAGAAAGGCACATTGGCTTCACCTGCCACAGCTTTTGCCAGCAGAGTCTTTCCTGTACCTGGAGGTCCCACGAGCAGGGCACCCTTAGGAATCTTGCCTCCGAGGGCTGTGTATTTCTTTGGATTCTTCAGGAAGTCCACAATCTCCATTATTTCCTCCTTGGCGCCATAGAGTCCTGCCACATCCTTGAATGTCACCTTCATGCTGTTTTTCTCGGCAAGTTTGCCCGTGGATTTGCCCACATTGAATATGCCTCCCGGACCGCCAGGACCTGCACCCATGCTCCTGTTCATTCCGCGGAACATGAAATACCACATGGCAATGAGAATCACAGGGAACAGGAACCATTCGAGGATCGTGCTCCACATCTTGCTGTCGTTCTCGATTACAAGCTTGAATTTCTCCTGCTCGGGAAGGCTGTCGTTGAGCTGCCCGAACATTTCTTCCGCATTGAAGCTGCTGGAAACCAGGAAAAAGAAATGAGGAGACCTCGAAGGTACATTCCCACCGAACTTGTCTGCGTACTTCTCCAGTTTCTCGGGTCTTATCGTGACCCTGCCTTCAAAATCATTCCTTATGAAGACTATTTCCTTTACATCTCCATCTTCGACCATGGTCTTGAGATCTTCCCATTCGATTTTCTGGGGATTGGCCCCGCCCTGGTTGAAGAACATCCATATTATTCCGAAGATCAGCAGGATATAAATCCACGACATGTTGAATGTAATCCGTTTCGGCTTCCTTCCTCCGTTTCCGCCGTCTTCGAAATTCGGTTTGTTGCCCATCTGGCTATTGTTATCCATCGGTAGATTTTTCTTTATTCGATTGAAAATGACTATTCAGCGGCATATTCCTGCCTTGCTGCATCCGCCCACAACGACTCGAGGCGGTAGAATGCCCTGTATTCGGTCTGGAAAATATGCACTACGATGTCCCCGTAGTCGAGAATGATCCACAAGGCGTTTTCCTTGCCCTGGCTGCGGATGACTTTCCTGTGGCAGTGCTCGATCATCCTGTCCTCGACATTGTCCGCAATGGCAAGGACATTGGTGGTAGAGTCAGCGTTGCATACTATGAAATAATCCGAGATTGCAGTTCCTATCTTTCTGAGATCAAGCGATACGACATCCTGTCCTTTTTTCTCTATCATCGCATCGGCAATGACCTTCACTTCCTTATTCTCCATTCAGTAAAAATATTTATTGTTAATTTTGTGAGCACAAATATACACAGAAGCCCAATATAATCAAAATCCGCACCAATGAAAAGAGAGCATGACATAATATGGCATCAGACAATAGATTCAACCAATTCCGAGGCTGCCAGGCGCATGTCAGAAATTGACAATCTGTCAGTAATCGCCGCTGAATTCCAGACTGCAGGGCGGGGCCAGAGGGGGAACAGGTGGAACAGCAAGGCTGCAGAAAACCTGACTTTCTCCATCATTGTCAGACCTGGCAAGGACGGCATACCGGCTATTCCTGCGGCAGGTCAGTTCGTCATAAGTGAAATCACAGCCCTCACAACAGTCAGATATCTTGACTCTAAAGGCATTGCTGCATCAATCAAGTGGCCCAATGACATCTACTTCAATGACAGCAAGATATGCGGAATCCTGATAGAAAACTGCGTCAGGGAGGGACTGCTGCTCTGGTCCATCTGCGGGGTAGGCATCAACCTCAATCAGGAAACTTTCCCGTCTGACATACCAAATCCAGTGTCGGTCAAGCTCATTACAGGAAAGGAGTGCATTCTGTCGGACGAACTTCTGCTGTGGACAGAATGCTTTGACCATGTGGCGGATCTGCTTTCAATGCCTGACGGGAAGGAGAAAATTGAAAGGATGTACCTCGACAAAATGTACAGGAAAGGCATCATGGCTGCCTACTTGGACACACTGTCAGGTGAAACATTCTACGGATGCATACAGGGCATCTCTGAGACAGGGTGCCTGAGAGTAATGAAAGAGGACGGCTCCCTGAAAGACTTTGCTTTCAAGGAGATCCAATATATAATTTAGCGCTCTTGGGGAATCCTTATCGCAGAAGCCTCATTGCCGAAACAACTGCTGCAGGATCGGAAGAACGGAAGACAGAACTGCCGGCAACGAGGATATCAGCACCGGCTTCAGCCAATGCAGCGGAATTTTTCGGTGATACTCCCCCGTCGACTTCAATCAGGCAGTCAGCACCATGCCTTACAATCTCGGCCTTGAGGGATTTCACCCTCGAATAGGTGTCTTCAATGAATTTCTGCCCTCCGAAACCTGCAAAGACAGACATTATCAGAAGATATCCGCATGACGATATATAAGGGTACAGCTTCTCGACCGGTATGTCCGGATTGATTGCAAGCCCGGGAACCATGCCGCAATCCTTGATCATGTCTATGACCGGAGCCGGATTTTCCACGGCTTCAAGATGGAAACTCAGCATCCTGACGCCGGCGTCTGCAAAACGCTTGACATATTTTTCTGGATGTACAATCATCAGGTGCGCGTCCATCGGAATCTTTGCCATCGAGGCGATTGCCTCCACGACAGGAAATCCGTAAGAAATGTTGGGGACGAATGTGCCGTCCATAATGTCGAGATGGAAAAGGTCCGCACAGGAATTGACCATATCCACATCCTTCCCGAGATTCAGGAAGTCGGCCGAAAGCATAGAAGGGGCAATCTGTACCATGGCTGTATCAGCAGAATTCAACGACTATCTTGTCAAGCAGTTTCACGAACTTGTCCAGGGACGCCAGGTCGAGGCGCTCTCCCGGGGCATGGACGCCTCTGAGGGTAGGTCCGAACGAAATCATGTCCAGGTCAGGGTATGTGTCAAGGAAAAGTCCGCATTCAAGCCCGGCATGGATTGCCCTTACGACAGGTTCATTGCCGAAGAGCTCCTTGTAGGCATCCCTGCTTATCTTGAGAATCCTGGAATTCATGTCAGGCTTCCAGCCAGGATATTCGTTCTCATGGGTGACTTCCGCCCCTGCGAGCTCGAAGCATGCCTGCATTTTCTCCCCTGCCGCCCTGCAGGCGCTCACTATCGAACTCCTCTGGCTCGAACCGATACGGACAGCACCGTCACCTGTCATCTTGACAGATGCAAGATTGGATGAGGTCTCCACAAGACCCTGTATATCCTGACTCATTGCCAGCACTCCATGTGGGGCGCTGTAGAGGGCGGACACAAGTCTCTGCGCATCGAAATCCGACATTGCCCTGTAATCTCCCGAAACTTCTTTGAACTCGAAAGAAAGATCGGGCTCGGATGATGAGTATTCGTTCCGGACATCTTCCGCAAACTGGGAGAACAGCCTTTTCATCTGTTCCCCGTTGTCCCTGACTGCAATGACGCAGCTCGCTTCCCTTGCTATTGCATTACGCTTGTTTCCTCCGTCTATTGCACAAAGTGCGTAGCATCCGAGGGTCGAATACAGGAATCTCGCCATGAGCTGCACGGCATTGGCTCTTCCCTTGTCTATATCATCGCCGCTGTGACCTCCGATGCCGTTATATATTCTGCATGAGAACAGATTCACCCCTTCAGGCAGATCCGAGGAGGAATACCTGAAGACGGCAGTAGTGTCTATACCTCCGGCACAGCCGACGAAAAGTTCCCCCTCGTCTTCCGAATCGAGATTGAGCAGGGTCTTCCCTGTGATGAAACCAGGTTTCAGGGCCTTTGCCCCGTCAAGTCCTGTCTCTTCGGATACTGTGAAGAGGCACTCTATGCGTCCTGTAGGACGGTCGCTCTCAAGAAGGGCAAGCTCTGCCGCAATGCCGATGCCGCAGTCCGCACCGAGAGTGGTGTCAGGCGCAACCATCCATCCGTCCTTGATCTCATATCTGATAGGATCTTTGGAAAAGTCGTGCTCTACATCGGAATTCTTTTCGCAGACCATATCCGAATGGCTCTGGAGGACCAGTACAGGGATGTTTTCCTTTCCGGGAGATGCCGGCTTGACAATGACCACATTGCCGGCTTCATCGGTCCTGCACTCGAGGGAATGTTCTGATGCGAAATGCTGCAGATAAGCAATAATCTGCTCCTCGTGTCCCGACTCTCTCGGAATACGGGTGATATCCTTGAATATCTCAAGAACTCTGTTGGAATCCATATATCAGATATTTTAGAAGTCCTGCGGACTGTTGGCTCTATCGTGCCGAAGCGAGCATCTTTTCGATGTCGTTCACATACTGCTTGAAGGTCCTGTCGGTCGCCATCAGGTCAGACACCGTCGTGCATGCATGAAGCACCGTGGCGTGGTCCTTGCCGCCAAGCTCGGAACCGATAGTGGACAGTGAGCAGTTGATATGCTGTCTTGTCATATACATCGCTATCTGCCTTGCCTGGACAATCTGCCGCTTCCTCGACTTCGAGAGCAATACTTCCTGCGATATATTGAAATATTCACACACTGCGTTCTTCACCTTGTCCACAGTCATATCCTGCTTCTCCTCCCCTACTATTTTTTCAGTTATCTTTTCTGCGAGCTCTACAGTCGCTTCCTTATGTGCAAGCGTCGCATTGGCTATCAACGATATGAGTGCACCTTCAAGCTCCCTGAAATTGCTGCGTATCCTTGTCGCAAGGAATATCAGGACATCGTCGCTGAGCTGGACGCCTTCCCTGAAACTCCTTGCCTTGAGCATAGCAAGCCTCGTCGCGAAATCAGGCTTCTGAAGCTCCACCGAAAGCCCCCATTTGAGACGGGAAAGCATCCTCTCCTCGAAGTTGTGGAGCTCTACAGGCGGTCTGTCAGAAGTGAATATCAACTGCTTGCAAGCCTGGTGAAGATGGTTGAATACATGGAAAAACGCATTCTGTGTTCCCTGGGTGGACAGCTCCTGGATATCGTCAATGATAAGGACATCCATCTTCATGTAGAATGCGAGGAAGTCGGTGAACCTGTTCTTCATCATCGCATCCATGAACTGTGTCTTGAACCTGTTGGCAGGCACATACAGCACTACAAGCTCCGGAAATTTTTCCTTAATCTCTATGCCTATCGCCTGGGCGATATGGGTCTTGCCGAGTCCTGGACCTCCGAACAGGAAAAGAGGATTGAACGCCGTCTTCCCCGGAGCCATGGATATGCTCTCCCCTGCAGTGATACCCATCTTGTTGCATTCGCCCTTGATAAGATTGGCAAAACAGTATACGGGATTGAGCTGCGGGTTGACCTGCACTCTCTGCGTGCCCGGATATACGAATGGACCCGGATTGGCTGCAGGAGAATATGTGGAGACGGATATCGTCTTGTTGACTGGCGGAAGCCCGTGCGCAGCCGGATAAGTCATTGGCGGCTGTACAGACACCGGTCTTACCATATAGTTCAGCTGGGCTGCAGCCCCTATCTCTCTCTTGAGCACTTTCTTTATGACATCGAGGAATGATGCCTCAAGATATTCCCTGAAAAATTCCGAAGGGACTTCCACTGTCAGGGTGGCATCTGTCATGGATACAGGTCGGATAGGCTTGAACCATGTATTGAACTGCTGTGGCTCGAGTATTTGCTCGAAAACCCGGAGGCAGCTGTTCCATACTGTTATGTGTCTTTCCTGTATCATCCTGTCGGTTTAGATTTTCAGTTGTTAGGCCGTTCGTTTCAAAAAGGATGACAAAGATGGTGAAAAAAATGTTACAAAAAAAACCTTTTGCTATTGTATTATTAAAATAAAATACATGTAGTCGTTTGGAAAATTCGTAAACGATTAAATTCTATCTATATGAATATCAGTGCTTTACAAATGACAAAAATAGATAATCATGCTATAAAATAAGTATTTACGAATTTATAATCATTCAAATTTAGATAACCTCGGTTTATCGCCGTTCCAGTGAGTTCAGAGGTCAGAAAACTGATATTTTCAGATATTTTTTTGGATTTTTTTCAATTTTCTTCACAAGACTGTCCACATCTGTCAGCAAAGAGTCGAGGGAGGTATAGACAGAATCGTCGGAAAGTAATTTCCCCATGCTGCCATCCGGATCCTGCATCTTTTCCGCAAGGCTCCTGAATGACGCCACCAGACCTTCGAGATCGCTTTCGTCAAGAGATAAGGCAATGGAATTGATGTGGGTAATAGTGGTGTCCGCCTTGTCTGTCATTATGGACAGCTTCGAGGAGATTTTTTCAAGATTGGATATGAACGAGGCTAATTCGTCGGATTCTCCATTGATCTTTGAAGATATGCCTTCCACGCTCGCCATTGTCTTTTCAAGATGGAGCAGAGTCCTGGATACTGATTCAGGGTCTGTCCCAGAAAGAAGCACATTGATAGAGGATACCGCTGTTTCAAGACTGTCTACTGCAGATGACACTTTGTCGAGAAGGGGCACTATGCCTGATGACAAGGACGATACAAGATCCGTCTCGAAATTTGCTTCGAGCTCTGCCCCGTCCTGAGCAGGAGTATCAGAAGTCCCGAGATCGATCCTGACTCCCTTTCCTCCCATTATGTCTACGCTATATATGGTCATTTTGGAATCTTCCGGCACTTCGAACTGCTTCAGCACTGAGCAGGAGACCTTGAACAGCCCGGTTGCCGGGTCATATTTGACATCCTGCACTGTACCTGCCTTGTATCCTTTGATGGAAACTGAGGCCGAAGGAACCAGACCTGCCACGTTCTCATAGTGTGAAACCACTGTCATTTCCTTGTTGAAGACATCCTTCCCCCTCAGAAAATTGATAAGGATGAATGATGCCGCGAGTATGACGATTACGAAAATTCCTATTTTAAATTCCTTGCTTATTTTCATTGCTCCTGATTTTCTGTTCAACTTCCGCTACAGCCTCGTGACTTCCCCGTTCTCTATCTTCACTATGAAGGAATCAGGGAATTTTTTTCTGACAGAGGACATGAATTTCCTCGCCCCGTCTTCTGTGCTGCTTGTACCTATAATATATTTATACATTTTCCCTGACTGGAATACTTCGGCTTCATACCCTTTGAACGCCCTGTCGTCAGGTTTGAGTTTCCTGCTCAGAAGGAGTACCTGGACCCCGTACATCACCTGGTCTCCGGCCGGCTGCTGTACCGCAGGCTTGGCATCTGTCCTGTAATCCAGGCTTCCATCGTACTTTTTCTTGAAACTTGAGAATGCGTTGAAAAGCCTTGTGGCTATCTCTTCCCTGCCCGATGATGAGTTCAGGACTTTGAGGTCGGACGGATTCGATATGAACCCGAGTTCAAGCAGGACGGACGGCATTGCCGTTTTCCACAGCACATAGAATGGATTCTGGGAGATACCTCTGTTGGTACGGAACGGACCTTTGGAAAGCTGCGAGTCGACTTCAGCCGCAAACAGTATGCTCTGCTCGTAGAATGCGTTCTGCATCAGGTTGAACATGATGAAAGACTCCGGATCATTGGGGTTGAATCCCTGGTATTTGGTCTCGTAGTCGTCCTCCAGCAGAATTACAGAGTTCTCTCTGCGGCAAAGCTCCTGGTTGAAGGAGAACAGGTCACGGTTCTTGTTGCTGGACTGGCCGAGGATGTGTGCGGAAAAACCGTTCGGGGAAGTCTTGGTGAATGAATTGATGTGTATCGATATGAACAGGTCGGCATTGTTGCGGTTGGCTATCTCCGCCCTGTCGTTGAGCTCAACGAACCTGTCGGTAGTCCTGGTATAGACGACTTTGACATCGGGATATGCATTCTCTATTTTCTGTCCCAGCAGCTTCGCGATGGCAAGGGTAACATTCTTTTCGTATGTCTTCTTGTCAAAACTTACTGCGCCTGCATCTTTTCCGCCATGTCCTGCATCTATTACTACGGTCTTGAGCTTCAGCTGCGCCCCTGATGGCTGTGAATGCGCGGGAACTCCTGAAAACAGCGTGAATGCCAATGCTGCTGACAGGAATATATGTTTTGCCAAAGGATGCATAAGACAACTCTTTTTGGTAATAATTGAAATTAGTTTTATTTTTGCATTTTGCAAAATTAGCAAAAAAATGCATATTAGACAGTAGAAGAGGATGAATTTTGATTCTACCATAATAGCCTCCGTGGCATAATATCATATCTGTAAGATGCCGGAGGTCAGACAAGGGAAGAAAATGTCCGTTTGGGAGAAACTGTTGTCGATAGTGATACTGCTGTCGATAATCAGTTCTTTTACAGTGTCTTCCCAGGATGACAGGAGGTCAAGGAGAAACCGCATCAAGGCTGCCGAGAAGGTAGAGGCCGTACAGGATACAGTAGAGATGACTGATTCTATGAGGGCGGTACTCGATTCGATCAAGTTCGCGACGGATTCTACGGCCCGTGCCGATTCGATTGCCAGGGCTGACTCCCTGGACCTGCTGAGCAAAAGTTCATTGGAGCAGCCGGCATTCTCTGCTGCAAGAGACTCCATCATTGAGGACTTCTCCGACGGGAAGAGGATGATATATTATTACGGGGATGTGAGCGTGACTTACGGCAACATGAAGCTGACTGCGGACTACATGGAGTACGACATGCAGAAGCAGACCGTGTTCGCCAGAGGTACGAAGGACTCTACAGGCACCTGGGTAGGTCAGCCTACGATGGAAGAAGGAGGCAAGACATACACGATGGAAGAGGTAAGGTATAACTTCGAGACCAGGAAGGCGAGGATCACCAACATGATCACCCAGGAGTCCGAAGGTATCCTCCATGGCAAGAACATCAAGATGATGCCGGACCAGTCCATCAACATCACCAAGGGAAAATATACGGTGTGCGACTGCGAACATCCGCATTATTACCTGCATCTGACGGCGGCAAAAGTGATGACGAAGCCATCACAGAGGACAGTGTTCGGACCGGCATACCCTGTGATCGAGGATGTGCCTCTGTTCCCTGTCGTGCTGCCGTTCGGATTCATCCCTAAAAGGCCAGACAGGGCTACAGGATTCCTGATGCCTACTTTCGGTGAGGAGGCTTCCCGAGGATTCTTCATCAGGGATGTGGGAATGTACTTCGTGATAGGCGACTATTTCGACCTGTCGCTCACAGGAGACATTTTCACCTTGGGGTCATGGGCAGTGGATGTCAATTCGAGGTATAAGGTCAACTACAAATGCAACGGTAACTTTGCTCTCACCTACTCCAACGACCAGACGGGAGAGAGAAACAGCCCTGACTTTTTCCAGACGAAGAACTTCGCCGTAAGATGGAGCCATTCGCAGGATTCGAAGGCGAACCCTGGAATGTCATTCTCGGCTTCGGTGAACTTCTCCAGCCCTTCCAACAACAGGTATAACGCCACCTCCGTCACAGAAGCGCTGCAGAACCAGATATCATCTTCCATCTCCTGGTCCAAGAACTGGGGAGGAAAGGTAAACCTGTCAGTAAACGCCCTGCACAGCCAGAGTTCGAGAGACAGCTCATATTCCTTCACACTGCCTGATGTAACCCTCTCGGTAAGCCGTTTCTACCCTTTCCAGAGGAAGGACAGGGTGGGCAAGAAGAAATTCTATGAAGAATTCTCCCTTGCCTACAACACAAAAATCGTCAACAAGATCAATTTCAAGGCTTCTGAATTCAACCAGCCGGGTTTCTGGGACAAGATGCAGAACGGAATGTCCCACAATTTCCAGATAGGACTTCCGAATTTCACCCTTTTCAAATACATCAATTTCACGCCTTCGATCAGTTACTCGATGAACTGGTTCTTCAACAAGACGGAAAAGGTGTTCAATCCTGAAACCAATTCGGTGGAGGATGTCAAGGGGAAGATGTTCAGCCATTTCGGTGCGACACACAACTATTCGGGAGGTCTTTCCGCCAACACAAGGCTGTACGGTCTCTTCAATTTCGGAAAGCATCATAAGCTGCAGGCCATAAGGCATATCATAACGCCTTCCATAAGTTTCAACTTCAGTCCGGAAAAGGCGACGCATTTCAACGGATACAGGACGCTGAACTATGTGGATACGCTCGGAGTGGCCCGTTCGCTGGACTATAACATCTATTCCGGACAGGTCAATTCTCCTCCGGGAAGGGGAAAGACCGCAAGCATGAGCCTGAGCATAGGCAACAATGTGGAGGCTAAAGTAAGGGACCTTCAGGACACTACAGGGACAGGCACGAAGAAGATAAAACTGATAGACAACCTGTCTCTGAGCACAGGGTACAATTTCCTTGCTGACTCCCTGAACATGAACGACATAAGCCTGTCGCTCTCTACTTCCGTATTCGGAAAGCTCGGTGTAAACGCCAGCGCAAGGCTAAGCCCTTATGCTGTCGTACCTACCGGAGAGAGGACATATGCCACCATCAACAAGTTCAACGGAAGCGTTTACGGGTGGGACAAGCCTCTCAGGCTTACCAGTGCCAACATTTCCCTGTCTTATTCGTTCTCGGGAGAAGGCAAGATCAACGGTAACGACGGTTCGTCAGGCTCTTCAGGAGAAGGGAACACCACCAACTATACCAAGGTGTATTATCACCCTGTCACAGGTGAGTATATCCCTGGAGGATGGCTGTACTATACCAATCCGAATTCTCCTTGGTCGGTGAACATCAGCTATTCATTCAGCTATAACAGAAGCTATTCCACCGCGTCGTACCAGCTTTTGACCAACCACAGGTTCACCCAGGCGATAAGTCTGAGCGGGAATGTCAAGATAACCCCTGCTTTGGCCATCAACCTTACTACAGGTTTCGACCTGATGGCGATGAAGATGACCACAACGCAGCTGAGTGCCACATATGACCTGCATTGCTTCAATATTTCGGTGTCCTGGGTGCCGACCGGTACCTGGAAATCCTGGACTTTCCGAATTGCGGCCAATGCTTCTGCGCTCGCAGACCTGCTCAGATTCAAGAAAAGCAACAGCTACTGGGATAATTTCTAAGGCTGCTGCTCTTGATTTTTATGTTTTTTTGTCTAACTTTGCATCGTTCTTACGAAAGATATTTTCTGATTTAATCATCTTATAAAATAATTCTATGCACAAAATTTTCGAGCTGAAGGAAATGGGTCTTGAAGAGGTGCAGTCTATTGCCACTGAACTCAAGATCAAGAATGTGAAGAAGAAGGATAAGGAAAAGCTCATCTACGAGATTCTTGACGCGGAAGCTGTGCAGGATGCGCAGAATGCTCCGGAGAAAAAGAAACGGGGAAGACCGAGGAAGGAAAAGTCTGAAGTCGCACAGACTCAGGCAGAAACGGTGCAGGTTCAGCAGGAGCAGCCTAAGGAACAGCCAGCAAAGCAGAAGCAGCGCAGAAAAGCAGCTGAAAAGGCCGAGATTGCAGACAAGCCTGCAGCATCGGAAACTGTCGAGAACAAGCCGGTCGAGCCTCAGACGGAGCAGAAACCGGTTGAAACAGTCGCCAGGAAAGGCAGAAAGCCCAAGAAAAAGGCAGTCCAGGAGCAGCCTCAGCTTCAGCAGGATTCAGCTCCGGCACCTCAGAATAACGTAAATACAGAAGAAAAGCCTGTTGTGGAGTCTTCGGATGAAGAGACAAAGACTTCAGATGCTGATCAGCAACGCCAGCCGATGCTCAGGAAAAAGAGGGAAAGAATCGGCAACGGGCAGCAGGGTTTCCAGCAGAACAACAATAACGGATATCATCAGCAGGGCTATCAGAACGGATACCAGAACGGTTACCAGAATGGCAATGGATATCAGCGTCCGCAGCAGTATCAGCAGCCGAGAATAGAATTCGAAGGGGTTGTCGAGGCTACAGGAGTTCTGGAAATCATGCCTGACGGATACGGATTTCTCCGTTCTTCCGACTACAACTATCTGAATTCGCCTGATGACATCTATGTTTCTCAGAATCAGATCAAGGCGAATGCCCTCAAGACCGGAGACACAGTCACCGGAGAAATCAGACCACCTAAGGAGGGCGACAAATATTTTCCTCTTGTAAAGATAAAATATGTCAATGGCAGGACTCCTGAATTCATCAGAGACAGGGTGCCTTTCGATTTTCTCACCCCCCTTTTCCCAGACGAGAAATTCAATCTCCTCGGCAACGGTCACAATGACATGTCATGCCGCATCGTGGATATGTTCACCCCTATAGGCAAAGGTCAGAGAGGACTGATAGTATCCCAGCCGAAAACAGGTAAGACAATGCTGCTCAAGGCGATTGCAAATGCCATTGCAGACAACCATCCGGAAGTCTACATGATAGTGCTGCTGATCGACGAGCGCCCTGAGGAGGTTACGGATATGGCTCGAAGCGTGAAGGCCGAAGTCGTGGCCTCTACCTTCGACGAACCTGCAGAAAGACATGTGAAAGTGGCCAATATGGTCCTAGAAAAGGCGAAAAGGATGGTGGAATGCGGTCATGATGTGGTGATTCTGCTGGATTCGATTACAAGGCTGGCAAGGGCATACAACACAGTGCAGCCGGCTTCCGGGAAAGTCCTCTCCGGAGGAGTTGATGCCAATGCTCTCCACAAGCCAAAACGCTTTTTCGGTGCAGCCCGCAATATCGAAGGAGGCGGATCGCTCACAATCCTCGCTACAGCTCTGACAGATACAGGCTCAAAGATGGATGATGTGATATTCGAGGAGTTCAAGGGTACCGGCAACATGGAGCTTCAGCTTGACCGCAGGCTTGCCAACAAGAGGCTCTTCCCTGCCGTGGATGTCACCCTGTCAAGCACAAGGCGCGACGATCTTCTCTACAATCCTGAACTTGCCAACAGGATATGGATTGCCAGGAAATTCCTTGCCGACATGACACCTATCGAGGCAATGGAGCTTCTCCAGAAGAGGATGGAGAAATATCCTACCAACGAAGCCTTCCTCCAGAATATGGATAAGGACGAGGATTATTGATACTCACATAACTTGCATAAAAATCCTCCCGAACCGCTTAGCGAACGGGAGGATTTTGTATTATGCAGTATGAATATCCGATTATTTACGGACAAGGGAGATGATGGCTGTGCCGGTGGAGTCGCAGAGCTCGAGGTTGATCTCGTCGACTGGTTTCACAGTCCTGACATTGCCGAGAGCGCCGAGAATCTTCGATTCAGCCTCCATCCATTCCTGCGGACCTGCCATCATTGTGGACATTGCAGGTCCGAGTTCGAGTTTCTTGCCTTTGAGGGTGTAAGTTGAATTGATGATGTTTACTCCGGTATTGCCATGCATCTTGCCTTCAACAGCATCAAAACTGAGGAAAGGCCCTTCCTGACCTTCGAGAAGGGCTGGAAGAGTTTCTCCGTTTACTTCATTTACAGTCCATTCGCCTGATATGTCAACCTTCTGGCAGCAGGATGACACTGCTACGATTCCGGCAGCAACTGCTGCCAATGCGATAATCTTTTTCATGTTACCTGTCTTTTAATTTATTTTGTCCTGAACCATTTCCACCTTCCGTGAAAATCCATTCCCATCAATACTGATCCCAGGATTTGATCTGGATCTCGTCCTTGGACATGCTGCAGAATGCGCGGATGAATGCTGTAGCAAGACGGGCATTGGTAATCAGCGGGATGTTGAAGTCCACCGCAGCACGCCTTAACATATATCCGTTCTTCAACTCCACTGGAGTGAAATTCTTTGGCACATTGATCTCAAGGTCTATCTCCTTGTCCTGCAACATTTTTAATGCTGACGGGAAGTGTCCTTTGAGAGAAGGGTCTTCCTCTTCGCTCGGCCAGAGTACCCTTGTGGCAGGCACATCGTTCTCTATCAGATACTTGTACGAGCCGCCTGTGGCATATATGGTATATCCGTTCTTTGTCAGGAGTCTGCATGCGCCGAGAAGGTCAGCCTTGTTGAGAGCATCTCCAGAGGACAGCAGGATGTTTTTGGACGGAATGTCATAACCGACAGAAAGTATGGACTTGAGAAGCGCCTCGTTGAAATCATCTCCGAGACAGCCGACCTCTCCTGTCGATGCCATATCCACTCCAAGCACCGGATCTGCCTGCTGAAGTCTCGAGAAGGAGAACTGTGAAGCTTTGATGCCTACATAGTCCAGATCGAAAGCACTCTTGCGTGGAGGTGCAGGTTTCAGTCCGAGCATAACCTTGGTGGCAAGTTCTATAAGATTTATTTTCAACACCTTGGACACGAACGGAAAACTTCTTGACGCCCTCAGGTTGCATTCTATCACCTTGATGGCGTTCTCTTTGGCAAGAAACTGTATGTTGAACGGTCCAGATATCTCCAGTGCAGATGCTATCTTCTTGGCAATCTTCTTTATACGGCGTACAGTCTCGATATACAGCTTCTGCGGCGGGAACTGTATCGTAGCATCCCCTGAATGGACACCGGCGAACTCTATATGCTCCGAAATTGCATATGCAATCACTTCTCCGTGATCTGCAACTGCATCAAATTCAATCTCTTTGCACCTCTGCATGAATTCGCTCACCACGACAGGATGCTTCTGGGAGACTTCCGCTGCCATAGCGAGGAAGCGTTTCAGCTCATCCTCATTATAGCAGACATTCATTGCTGCACCTGAAAGCACATATGACGGCCTTACGAGCACAGGGAATCCCACCTCGTCTATGAAGGCGTTGATGTCGTCTATAGTCGTAAGCTCTTTCCATTTAGGCTGGTCTATTCCGAGAGCGTCCACGATGGATGAGAACTTGTGCCGGTCTTCAGCCTTGTCTATGCTCGTGGCCTTGGTGCCAAGTATTTCCACTCCGCTCTCGTCAAGCCTGAGTGCCAAATTGTTAGGAATCTGTCCTCCAACAGAGACTATCACTCCATGCGGCTGCTCGAGCTCATATATGTCCATTACCCTTTCGTAGGTCAGTTCATCGAAATAGAGCCTGTCGCACATGTCATAGTCAGTGGAGACGGTTTCAGGATTGTAATTTATCATCACTCCCCTGTATCCTTCATTCCTGATAGTCTGGAGCGCATTGACTGAACACCAGTCGAACTCCACTGAACTTCCGATCCTGTATGCCCCTGATCCGAGAACTATTACGGATTTCTTGTCGTGTTCGTACTTGATATCATTGTATGAGCCGTTGTAAGTCAGATACAGATAATTGGTTGCTGCCGGGAATTCTGCGGCAAGGGTATCTATCTGCTTGACAACCGGGACAATACCATGTGCCTTGCGGAAAAGCCGCACGATTTTCTGGGCATCTTCCACATCCATGTTCTTGTATACGGCGCGGGCTATCTGGAAATCAGAGAAACCCTGTTGTTTGGATGTCCTGAGAAGCTCGAGAGGCACTTTCTCGCATGCGTCATAGGTCTGGAGAGCCCTGTATGTGGCCACGATATTCTCCAGCTTGTCAAGGAACCATTTGTCTATCTTGGTGAGAGCATGGATCTGGTCGACAGTATATCCTGCAAGCATTGCCTTGGCAATCACAAAGATACGCCTGTCTGTCGGTTCGCGCAGAGCCTCGTCCACATCAGCGACCTTAAGCTCCTTGTTGCCGATGAATCCGTGTGCCCCCTGCCCTATCATCCTGAGACCTTTCTGGATTGCCTCCTCGAATGAACGGCCGATAGCCATCACTTCACCGACGCTCTTCATTGAAGAACCGATCTTGCGCGACACCCCATGGAACTTGGAAAGGTCCCAGCGAGGAATCTTGCAGACTATATAGTCGAGTGCCGGTTCGAAGAATGCCGGAGTTGTCTTGGTGACAGAGTTCTTGAGGTCGAAGAGTCCGTATCCGAGACCCAGCTTGGCTGCCACAAAGGCGAGAGGATAACCTGTTGCCTTTGAGGCAAGGGCGGATGAACGGCTCAGTCGCGCATTCACCTCGATTACCCTGTAGTCCATTGCATCCGGATTGAACGCATACTGCACATTGCATTCACCTACAATTCCTATATGGCGGACAATCTTGATGGAAAGTTCGCGCAGATAGTGGTATTCTGCATTGGTAAGCGTCTGTGACGGAGCAACCACGATACTCTCCCCCGTATGGATGCCGAGAGGGTCGAAATTCTCCATGTTGCAGACTGTGATACAGTTGTCGTATTTGTCCCGGACAACCTCATATTCGATTTCCTTCCAGCCTTTCAGGGATTTCTCCACAAGAACCTGGGGAGAGAAGGAAAAGGCTTTCTCGCAAGTCTCTTCCAGCTCCGCCTCGTTGTCGCAGAAGCCTGATCCGAGGCCTCCGAGTGCATATGCGGCGCGGATTATCACAGGATAGCCCAGGGCTGCGGCCGCCGCCTTTGCCTCATCGAGGGTCTGGGCTGCATGTGACTTTATTGTCTTGACATTGATCTGGTCGAGCTTCTCCACGAAGAGCTCCCTGTCCTCAGTATCTATGATTGCCTGGACCGGTGTGCCAAGAACCTTGACATTATTGTCTTTGAGCACTCCGCTTTTGTACAGTTCCACTCCGCAGTTCAGGGCTGTCTGTCCGCCGAATGCCAGCAATATTCCCTGTGGCTGCTCCTTGCGTATCACCTTTTCCACGAAATAAGGGGTGACAGGCAGGAAATATATCTTGTCCGCCACCTGGTCGGAGGTCTGGACAGTCGCGATATTCGGATTTATAAGGACAGTCTCTATCCCTTCTTCCTTCAATGCCTTGAGGGCCTGTGAACCGGAATAGTCAAACTCGCCGGCCTCACCGATTTTCAGTGCTCCGGACCCGAGGATTACCACTTTCTTTATATTTGCATCTATCATGGCTCTGTCTTTATAATTTGGAAATAAATTCGTCGAAAAGGAATTCCGTGTCTGTAGGGCCGCTGGAAGCCTCAGGGTGGAACTGTGATGAGAAGAACGGCATGGACTTGTGCCTGATGCCCTCGTTTGTGTCGTCATTCATGTTGATGAACAGCGGTTCCCAGTCCTTACCGAGAGTCTTATTGTCCACAGCAAAACCGTGGTTCTGGGAAGTTATGAAACATTTGTTGGTCCCGACCATCCTGACAGGCTGGTTGTGGCTGCGGTGTCCGTATTTCAGTTTGTATGTCTTGGCGCCTCCTGCCTTGCAGAGCAGCTGGTTCCCCATGCATATGCCGAATATCGGCTTGCCCTTGGTCATCGCTTCCTGTATGTGGCGTACCGTAATGTCACAGAACTCAGGGTTTCCCGGACCGTTCGAGATGAAAAGGCCGTCATAGTCGATGGTGTTGAAATCATAGTTCCATGGCACCCTTATCAGCTCCACTCCCCTGCGGATAAAGCAGCGGAGGATGTTGTGCTTCACACCGCAATCCACGAGGACCACCTTCTTGTCGCCGTGCCCGTAACGGATTACCTCCTTGCAGCTTACCACGGCAACCTGGTTCTCCAGATTCGGGTCGGGCACAGGGAAACTCTTAGGCTCCCCTTCTATCTCGATCATGCCGAGCATGGATCCGTTTTCCCTCAATATCTTGGTGATTTCACGGGTGTCGACTCCATAGATTCCCGGGATCTTCTGCTCTTTCAGCCAGTCTCCGAGGCTCTTCACAGCATCCCAATGGCTGTATTTTTCAGAATAGTCCGAGATTACGACTCCACGGACATGGATCTTGTCGGATTCGAAATTCTTCGAGATTCCCCATTCGTCCACTCCTTCGTCGGGAACTCCGTAATTCCCTATCAAAGGATATGTAACGCAAAGAATTTGTCCTGAATAAGAAGGATCCGTAAGGCTTTCGGGATAACCGACCATCGCCGTAGAGAAGACGACTTCACCGTCGCAAGAGTGCTCATAGCCGAAAGAATAGCCTTTGAATTCCATTCCGTTCTCCAGCCGGAGCACAGCACCAAGTTTTTTATCCATAATGTCTGATATGTTTACAGATTCAACATTTCAGGTTGCGAAGATAGTGAAAATCTCACGATTTACATTATTATTTCAGACAAAGGGCAAAAAATTTCTGAATACTTGTTATATCTGTTTATATCAGCGGAAAATTTGACATAATTGAGAAGTGTTCTTATTTTTGCGTCCCGTTCTGAAAGAATATGCTCTTGAAAGTGCGGTCTCATTTAATTTTTGCATCATGTATACCGACCATAGTGAAGACACGATATTTGCGCCTGCAACAATTCCCGGCACGGGGGCGATTTCAGTCATAAGGATAAGCGGACCTGAAGCAATCCCGGCTGCAGCCGCACTCGTCCATCCCGTCGCTTCCGCTGATATATCGGATGAGAGCAGGCGTGGCAATGGAGATTTTAAATGTGAGGCTTCATGTGCCTGTCCCAATCAAAAGATAATTGAATCCAAAGGTTACAGGATGCATTTCGGACAGATCTCAGGAAAAGACGGTCGTCTGCTGGACGAAGTGATTGCCAGCGTGTTCCGCGCGCCCCATTCATATACAGGCGAAGATTCAGTGGAGATTTCCTGCCATGCTTCATCATATATTGTAAGCGAAATTTCAGCATTGCTCGTGGACTTGGGATTGCGTCCGGCCGAGCCTGGAGAGTTTACGCAGAGGGCGTTTCTTAACGGGAAAATGGACCTTGCGCAGGCGGAAGCTGTTGCGGATGTGATTGCCGCCCAAAGTGCAGCCTCTCACAGAATTGCCGTCAACCAACTTAAAGGGGGCTTCTCTTCAGAACTGAAGACGATGCGTGCCAGCCTGCTGGAAATCGTGTCTTTGATGGAACTGGAGCTTGATTTCAGCGATGAGGATGTGGAGTTTGCGGACAGGGGCAGGCTGAATTCGCTTGTAGACGGGGTCATGGCGCACATTCGCAGACTCATGGATTCGTTCCGCGCAGGGAATGCCATCAAGAACGGGGTGCCTGTTGCCCTTGTCGGAGCGACCAATGTGGGCAAAAGTACGCTGCTCAATGCCCTGCTTGGCGAGGAGCGGGCAATTGTGTCGGATATTCACGGGACAACAAGGGACACTGTGGAAGAAACGATGAATTTGGACGGGGTGCTTTTCCGATTTATAGACACTGCAGGATTGAGGGAGACGGCAGAGACTGTCGAGAAAATAGGAATAGAAAGGTCCTATAAAAAACTGCATGAAGCACAGATCGTCCTCGGGGTTGTCGATGCTTCCCGGGTTTTTGAAGAAAACTGCAGGGAAATCAGAGAAATCCTTTCCCACACCGACCCGGACAGGCAGGACATCATCATTGTTCTGAACAAATGCGATGCCTTGGTCGGGACAGATTGTGAATCAGTTGGTTATGCTGTATCTGGCATGGATAGTGGTATTGGCACAGAATTGCGTAACAAAAATGTTATCTATATTAACAAATATGTTTCATTTATTGATAATGATAAAATTAAAGTAGTGGTCATCTCTGCTCGCGAAAAAGCCGGGATTGATGGGCTGAAATCACTTCTTTCCGACACACAGAAAGACCTGACGGAAAATACGGACGCTGTCCTTGTTACAAATATCCGCCATCTCGAAGCGCTATCCTCCGCGTCAACTGCCCTTGGAAGAGTCAAATCAGGCCTCTCCTTTGGAACCGCGACCGACCTTGTCTCGCAGGACCTCCGCGAAGCCCTCTACCACCTCGGCTCCATCCTCGGCGAAATCTCCACCGACGAAGTCCTCGGGAATATTTTCAAGAATTTTTGCATCGGCAAGTAAGTATCTGATTATCAAATAGTTAAATTGATTATGGTCGATTAGTATGGCGCTCTTTACGGGCGCCTTTTTTGTTGCACAAGTATCGTTGATAATCGTTGCTAAGCCTTTTTACGCCATTTTTTGTACCTCCTGTGTACCTCACAAGCCCAAAGTCGGGTTTACTGTCTGCCAGATGGTGGACAACCTGGAACGCCTTGGAACGCTGTGGTACGCAATGAAACAGATTTGGCGAACTAAAAAGATAATTAAAATGGCTAGTAACAT
>JADIMD010000095.1 GCA_017695015.1 Candidatus Cryptobacteroides faecigallinarum
GCCAACAATTTTCCAAGGTCTTGATACCGAAAGAACCGAATGCAAGCTGGTTGCCTCTGTGGGCGAGCCCTTTCATACGGCCTTTCTGCTGCCTTCTAAATTTTGTTTTCTTTGGTTGTAACATCGTTCTATTACTTAAAATTTATCCTCGTAATCTCCCAAATAATTGAGTATCAGCTGGTTGGGCGGACTTTCTCCCAATTATGGGACTGCAAAGATAGTAAAAAAACCTGAAATGCAAACTTTTTTCAAGAAAAATATCAATATTTTCGACCAGAATTTTGAATAGTTAAATTTCAAGAAATCACCGCATTATGACATGTGTTAAAAAATTTATCCATTCATTTTCGACCGGAAACGGAAAAAGCTATATCTTTGCGCCGTGATAAGATTCTTAACATACGGGAAAAACACCAGGACCAGGTCTTCGCTGCCGGGCTTGGTCTGTCTTGTGCTGTACTGCGCCCTCCTCTGCTGTCCGTCCCGCGCCCAGCAGAGAAAAGAAAAGCTCACTCCGGAGAAATTCAGGGAGAACATAATGGAATACAGGGTCGAAGGGAAAGACACGGTGTATGTGGGAGAAATACCTGCCGCAAGGGTGTTCGCCAGGCTCCCGAGACAGAAAGGCAAGGACTGGAGAAAATATTACAGGCTGGTATATAATTTCAGCAAGGTATATCCATATGCCAAGGTCGCAAGGCATCTCGTGGCCGAGGCGGACAGCACGATTGCAGCGGACAATTTAAAGCGGGGGAAACGGGAAAAATACATAAACTCCATCCAGAACGAGCTGTTCGAGGCATTCGAGGAACCGATGCGCAACCTGACCATCAGCCAGGGCGCACTGCTGATGAAACTCATCGACAGGGAAGTGGGGAAATCTTCATACCTCATTATAAAGGACTACAAAAACGGAATGGCGGCCGGATTCTGGCAGGGTGTCGCCAAACTGTTCGGGACGGACCTCAAAGCCCCGTATGACCCTGAAGGAGAGGACAGGCAGACGGAAGAGCTTGTCGGAATGTGGGAAAGAGGGGAATTCGAAGGGCTCTATTTCTCGCTTTTCTGGCAATATCCCAAGCTCCCGGAAATTCCGTCAAAATATATGTAGTCGGAGCCTTCGAGCCAGTCTTCAAGCACGAGAAGCCTCGCTCCGGACGGAAGGACCGTGTCCACATGGACATGATAATGCCCGAATATGAAATAGTCCACATGCCTTCTCCTGGAGAATTCCTCCGAAAATATATACAGCGGCTCTTCAGCTCCCCTGAAAACATATTTCTCGTGCCTTGCGAGTCTGTTGTTCCTGGACCAGCCATTGCCAAGACGGAACGCCAGCCACGGATGGAGCATGCTGAACAACACCTGCAGAATCCTGTTATGGAAAATGGACCTGAGCAGAAGATAGCCTTTCGGTGCAGGTCCGAGGCCGTCGCCATGACCGAGACAGAACACCTTCCCCCCTATCTCGACTGTCGCCGGCTGCACAAGCCTGTGCATCCCGAGCTCTTCGAAATAGCTGTATGTCCAGACATCGTGGTTCCCCTGGAAGAAATACACCTCGACCCCGGCCTCTATGAGATCCTGTATCGCAGCGAACACCCTGCAGTAGCCCTTTGGCACCACATCCCTGTACTCATACCAGAAATCGAAAATGTCCCCGAGAAGATAGAGCGCCGCCGTCTGCTCCGGATCGAGGGAGCGGAGAAAGCTGACAAAACGCGCCTCCCTTGCACGGGGGTCGTTGACATCAAGCCCCAGATGCACATCGGCGACAAAGTATGAATACCTTCTTTCTGCCATACGGTCAGGCAGGGAATTACATGAATATGAAAATGAGGACCGCCACTACTGCGCAATAAAGGGCGAACCATGAAAGCCTTGCCTTCTTCACAAGGGCAATCATGACCTTGCAGGCAAACAGACCTGAGACGAATGCCGCAAAAAATCCAAGCACGAGAGAAAACGGTGCGACCGCGGATTCCGTCATCTCTCCGCCGACAAGCTGAAGGAAGGATTCACCGAGAATCGGAATCATGACCATCAGGAACGAGAACTGCGCCATCACATCCCTCCTGACTCCGCACAGAAGACCTGTGGAAATCGTTGTACCAGAACGGGACAGCCCCGGAACGACAGCAAGCGCCTGCCCGAGACCTACAACGAAAGCCTGCCAATAGGAAATGCCGTTGCGGTAGCCCTTCCTTTCAGAGAGGGATTCCTTGACCTTGACAGGAGCGCCGGCCTTCTTGAAAAGGCTTCCTGACGCCAGGTCAGAAAGGAACAGGAGGACTGCCGTACACATCAGGGCGACGCCCACAACGAAAATCGACTGGAAAAGACCCTCCACAAAATCCTTGAAGAACATCCCGATGATGAATACAGGTATCATGGACACGCAGATCTTCAGGACATAATCGGTCTCGTCATTATTCTTGAACTTGAAAAATCCTTTGATCAGAGCCCATAGCTGCTTGCGGAAAACCACAATGGTGCTCAGGACAGTGGCCGCATGCACCAGCACCTCGAAAACAAGATCGTCCGCAGCCTCCACTCCAAGCAGTTCCTTGCCTATGATCAGGTGTCCGCTGCTGCTCACCGGAAGAAATTCAGTCAACCCCTGGACAAGCCCGAGTATTATTGCTTCATACCATTCCATACCTGTTACTTTTTGAATGTTCCCATGATAGCGACTATCTCTATCACAATTCCCATTATTATCACAAGCGGAGCCGCCACAAGCCTCCTGAAGTCAAACATAGCATAATTGAAAACCTCAGGATTGTCGCTGCCGCCTCCTGTCATCAGGATATACCCTGACACCATGACCACCAGTCCGGCCAGCAGCATCTTGAGCCCTTTCGGGGTTATCGCCATCTTATCCATACTTAAAAATACAATTCGTCCTTCTTCAAGGACACGAGTTTATTGACCACAAAATATGTACTTGCCACACATATCACAAGCCCGGACGCCACCACGATACCCATCACCACAAGGAGCAAATCCAGCCTGAAGACTTCGAACAGCTGCGCGAACTCGTTGCGGATGAAGAAAAGGATGGCGAGCAGCATGATTATCGCCACCATGGCGGAAAACAGACCCTGGAATATCGCCTGGACGATGAAAGGCCATCTGATGAATGACCTTGTCGCCCCGACAAGCCTCATCGTGTGTATGGTGAACCGTCTTGCATAGACATTCAGCCTGACGGTGTTGTTTATCAGCACAAAGGATATGAACATGAGAAGGGCGATGAAGATGGCCAGCACCACTGATATCCTGCTGAGGTTGGCATTCAGGGCGTCCACAAGAGACCTCTGGTAGACCACTTCATCCACGACCTTATACGCGGAAATCTCTGTCTTCACCATCTCCAGGCTGTCTGCTGACACATAGTCGGCCATGAGGGTGACATCTATCGATGCCGGGATTGGGGATGTCTCGAACACATCCAGGAAATCATCCCCGAGCAAGGCCTTCATCTCCTCCGCTCCCTGCTCCCGGGAAATATACCTGCTGTCCCGGATGAACCTCATCCCGTCTATCTTCTTCCTGAAAGCAAGGGCTTCAGGCTCCTGGACATCAGGCTTTAGAAGGACGGAAACCTGCATGTTCTCCTTGAAATAGTCGGAGACTGTCTTCGCATTGACCAGGAGCATGCTGGCAACACCGACAAGCAACAGCACCAGACTGATGCTGATCACCGATGAAAGGTAGGCATTCACTATCCTCCTGCCGATTATCCTGTTTTCCCCGTTAGACATGCTCCAAACCGTATCAAACCCCAAAGATAGTGAAATATCAAAAAATTTTATTATCTTTGTTGAGATTTTGTCTAAAATTAACAATATGGGAGATTCTGTCAAAAGAGTGCTGTTCGTCAATTCGGAGATATTCCCATATCTGCCGGAGTCCGGAATTTCCTTAATCGGGAGATACCTGCCGCAGGGTATCCAGGAAAGGAAACGAGAAATAAGGTCATTCATGCCGAGATTCGGCTGCATCAACGAGAGGAAGAACCAGTTGCATGAAGTCATCCGCCTCTCGGGAATGAACATAATCATCAACGATGTAGACAGGCCTCTTGTGATAAAGGTTGCTTCCATATCTGCTGCCAGGATGCAGGTGTATTTCATTGACAACGAAGACTATTTCCACCGCAAGCAGGTCTACTGCGACGAGAACGGGAAATTCTTCGAAGACAACGGGGAGCGTGCGATTTTCTTTGCGCGCGGAGTCCTGGAGACGGTCAAGAAGCTCAGATGGGCGCCTGACATCATACATTGCCAGGGATGGATTTCCCATCTGCTCCCTCTGTACCTGAAGAAATCATATATAGACGACCCTATATTTTCTGAAAGCAAAGTGGTCCTCTCCCTTTATGACGACATTCCGCAGGAAAAATTCTCGGACAATTTCAAGGATCTCGTGATGTTCAACGGGATATCCGCCAAAGATCTTGACTCAATGGCTGAGCCTGACGGCATAAATCTTGCGAAGCTGGCTGTCCGTTATTCGGACGGGGTCATCATGGGGTCCGCAGACATCCCTCAGGAAGTGAAAGATGCATGCAAGGACTGCCCTGTCCTGGATTACGACGAGGCATCGGTCAACGACGGGTCCTACATCGATGAATACGACAAATTTTACAGCCAGATAAAGTGAAGATGACGCTGAACAGGATAAAGACGGCAATAATTATTGGAGCGGCTATGGCATGTGCCGCTTCATGCGTGTATGTAGATGACAATCTCGGGCAGAATTTCATCCCGGGCAACCAGATATATGAAGTCAAGATTGCCAATTTCAACCTCGGCAACCGCGACATAATGATGGGATATTCGGACAGCCTCTCGGCCTACAGTTCTTCCAGAATCACCGTAGGCTCGATCCGAGACGGGCTTCACGGTGTGTCATCGAGGAGCAGCGCATTTACCGTCGTGCCCGTGCTTGACACCATCGATCTCGGCGATAACACGGAAATCTTGCAGTTCCATTTCACCGTGGCGAGGGACACCCTGTCTTACACAGACGAAAGCCAGAAGAACATTCTCCAGAACATTTATGTCTACGAGCTGGAACACAGGCTCAACTCGACATACCTCTACGCTTCCGACCTCAACGACGCTATGTTCGCCGGCAAGACGAGGATAACAAAGGGCACACCCGTATACAACGGCGGTGATTCTCTCTCATTCGACTTCTCGGACGAGTTCGCACAGGAGTTCGTAAAGATATTCAAGGATTATCCCGGCATACAGATGAACCTGATTGACTACCTCGAGAAAGCACCCGGAATTTACCTTTGTACTGACGAGCAGACCTCAGACGGGGGGCGCATCAACATGTTCACATGCCCAATAGAGGTATCCAGCTCCTACTATGTCACAGGCAATTACGCCGAGCTGAAAATCAGGGCCGACTACGGCACGAGGACAGATGTGGACACTTCCTTCCTGTTCTATTTCGGGCCAAAGGAAAGGACATCCACGACGGAGCAGTACGCATTCAATGTCTGCCGCACAGAGGCATCCGGACTTCCTGTGACAGAAATCGCCGACAACAAGACCAGGTCCACCCTTTATGAGTCTTCTGACGGGAAAATCTATGTCGAAGGAGGCAGCGGACTGAAGCCTGTAATCAGCGCAATGAGTATCAAGGAAATGCTGGAGGAGCACCTTGCTGAAGAGGGCATAGATCCGAAAGCTATCATCATCAACAAGGCATCTCTCATACTGCCATACGAAGCAGTGGCGGACTACGACAAGAACTATCTGCAGCCTGACATCCTCAGCCCTGCATGCAAATTCTCCTATATGTCAGGTCTGCGGAAAGAGGACAGCCAGGAAGAAATCCGATATGTGTCATATGCAGGACTCACGGACGCCAGCATAGATTCCGAGAACCACGGAGACATCAACCGTTCCCTGGACAGGTATGCACCGGACATCAGCCACCATGTGCAGGAAATCCTCAGGGCTGATGTGGATTCGTTAAAGACAGGAAAATACGACATCTGGCTTCTTGTCATGACCAACGAAGTGGTGACCACCACTGATGAGGACAGCCAGGAGATGAGCGAATATTACCAGAATCTGGCATATGCCTCATACTACAACAGTCTGTACGGAGGATACGGGTATGGATACGGCTACGGTTACGGATATGGGTATGACAGCTACTACAACAACTACTACAACTATATGATGGCCGCACAGATGGCTTCCGCCAATGCCGTTCAGGAAGAGACTGTGGCTCAGCTCGACAAGGACAGGTATTACCGTCTTGAGTTGAAAGGGCCGTCAGCGTCAGGTGAAGGAGTCGAAGGAGAAGTGCCTCAGCTGTCTGTCACCTATTCATACATCCCGAATATCCCGGGCACAGAAGAGTAGATCATCAGATTCATAGCAAATTTTCGGGCAAGGAATCAGACTACGGCAGATTCTTCGGGAAAGGAGCAGGATCTACAGCCAATCCGAACTTTGCGTGTATACATATAATAAAGAAGAGGGTACTGGTTTGCAGCACCCTCTTCTTATATCGTCTCTTGTGTGACGGCTCTTACTTAAGCTTTGACTCGATATATGCAATAGCGTCACCGACAGTAGCAATCTTCTCGCCTGCATCCTCATCAGGAATGGTGATACCAAATGCTTTCTCGAATTCCATGATAAGCTCTACTGTATCAAGTGAATCAGCACCGAGATCGTTTGTAAAGCTTGCGGTCTCCTTTACTTCTGAAGCATCAACGCCCAGCTTGTCAACGATGATTGCTTTTACTTTTTCTGCAACTTCTGCCATAATAGTGAAAAGTTTAATTAGTAATTAAGGTTATATTTTAATACACAAAATTTCTTTTGTCTTCAGAATTGGGTGCAAAGTAAGTAAAAAATTCCGAAAAATGAAAATTTAATATGTCTATCCGCAAGAATACCCCCTTCAACAGCCCTTTCTGACATGTGCGCAAGCAATCATCGTCCTACGCTGTGGGTGGCAATGTCATTGCGCACATCTCCATAGAGGGAGCGGACTACGAACATGACGCCACAGTATGAGGCTGGTATTCAACAAGATACAAAAGCCACCTGTTCGTACACCTGCAAATAAACTCAGGTGTACGAACAAGCCCCATTTATAACGCCCTGATTTTCAACAACATAAAGACGCATCATGTTCGTACTCCGTGAATAGGCCCGAATCGTGGACAGAGCGTCATTAAGCAGCTTGCCGTCCACAAAAAGCCCCTTTTTCGTGGACAAGGACTCGAAAAACAGCTGGTCATCCACAAAATACCGCCTTTTTGTGGATGAGGCATAGAAAAAAGGGCTGTCGTCCACAAAAGGCGGTTGTTCTGTGGACAAGCCAGACGAAATGATGTGGTTATCCACAAAATGGGGCTGATCCGCGGACGAGCACGAGAAACGGGCAAGTCAACCTAAATCAGGAAATAAGATTATCTGCAGACAATGAACCATGAATTCGTTCGGCGAGGTCTTTGCCGACCATGGAGGCTAATTCTTCGACTGGGGCGGCGGCAATTCTGGCCACACTTCCGTAATGGAGGATAAGCCTTTGTTCCGTTTTCTCGCCCACTCCCTTGATCTCCCTGAGGGCAGACTCTATCTGTGCCTTGCTGCGGCGGTTGCGGTGGTGAGTGATACCGAAGCGGTGTGCCTCGTCCCTGATTCTCTGCAGCACCTTCAGCGCCTGCGAATTCCTGTCGATGAAAAGAGGATACGGATCTCCGACCCTGATGACCTCTTCGAGCCGCTTTGCAAGGCCGACAACAGTGAGCTTTTCTGTCAGTCCGAGCTCGGCCAGCGCCTCATATGCAAACGCCAGCTGCCCCTTGCCCCCGTCTATCACCACCAGCTGGGGAAGATCATCCGGCGCCTCCGCCAGCATCCTGGAGTACCTGCGGTTGACAACTTCTTTCATGGATGCATAGTCATTGGCCCCGACAACCGTCTTGATATTGAAATGGCGGTAGTCTTTCTTGCTCGGGACTCCGTTGCGGAACACGACACAGCTCGCCACTGGGTTAGTGCCCTGGATATTGGAGTTGTCGAAACATTCGATGTGGACAGGCAGCTCTTTCATCCCCAAGGCATTCTTCAATTCCTCAAGCACCTTCTGCCAGAAATCGTCCGGGTCAGTATGCTCTCTCTGCTTCAGGGCGTTGAAACGCATTTCCTTGGCATTCTTGGCACTCAGTTCCAGCAACGCCAGCTTGTCGCCCCTGACCGGAATCCTGAATTCTACCCCGTCTATCTCCACATCGGGAAAGAACGGGACTATCACCTCCGAAGAGAGCTTCCCGAACTTGGACTCGATCTCGCTGATGAATGTGGAAAGCACGGCAGACTGCTCCTCCTCTATATTCATCTTGAAGCCGAGGTTGAGAGACTGGATCACGGCCCCGTCATGAAGCCTCATGAAATTGCCGAAAGCCTCTCCTGCATCGAAGACCAGAGAGAACACATCGAGACTTCCCATGGATGTATTCACAATCAAGGACTTGCTGTAATGCTTCTCCAAGGACTGCATCTTTTCCTTGTAGACTTCCGCCTGCTCGAAATCCATTTTCCCCGCAGCCTCCAGCATCAGGGTCTTGTAGTGCTGTATCATCTCCCTGCCTCCCCCTTTGAGAAGACGGACAATCTCCTCTATATTCCTCCCATACTCCTGCTTTGATATCGCCCCTATGCAGCAGCCTTTACATTTGCCGATATGGAAATTGAGGCATGGACGGAATTTATGCCTCATGATTGCATCGGATGTAATCTTGTTGTTGCATGTCCTGATCGGATAAAGGGAGGAGAAGAGTTCGAGCATGTTGCGGGCATGCATGACACTGCTGTACGGGCCGAAATACCGTGACCCGTCCTTGACGAGCCTGCGCGTAAGGAAGACTTTCGGGAACTCGTCGGCACTGACGCAAATCCACGGATAAGTCTTGGAGTCCTTCAGAAGGATATTGTACCTCGGCTTGTACTGCTTGATGAGATTGTTTTCAAGAAGCAGGGCATCCGCCTCGGTGTCCACAACGGAATACTGGGCATCCGCTATCTTCGAGACCATAATGGCGGTCTTCCTTGTCAGCCTCTCCTTTGGGACAAAGTATTGCGCCACCCTCTTGTGCAGGTCCTTTGCCTTGCCCACATAAATGACATTCCCCTCGGAGTCATAATATCTGTAGACTCCCGGGGAATGCGGAAACAATGATATTTTAGTCCTTAAATCCAAATTATCTGATGTACTTGGATATCTCCTGGTCTATCTCTTCTCCCCTGAGATTTCTCTTGAGGATTGTGCCGTCAGGTCCGAAAAGGATGACATGAGGTATTCCTTCGATGCCATAAAGCTCAGTCGGCTCCTGGCCGGCATTGATGATCTGCTTCCATGTCACGCCATAGACCTTTGCCGTGTCCTTTGTTGCCTCGGGGCTGTCCCAAACAGCAACGCTGAGCACATCGAGACCTTTCTTGCGGTACTTGTCGTAGGCTGCCTTGACATTTGGAATCTCTGCCTTGCACGGACCGCACCATGATGCCCAGAAATCCACAAGCACATACTTGCCCTTGCCCACATAATCAGAAAGGCTGACTGTCTTGCCGTCTGAATCCTCTACGGTGAAATCCTTGAACATCTTGCCTTCTGCAGTCTCCAGCCTTGCACGAATGCCCTCTTTCATGACAACCACATCCTTGTTTGCCGCAATGGCAGGGGAAAGCGTATTGATAAGGGAATCCATCTGGGCGTCATCCTGCAGCAGGACAGCAAGACTCGAAAGGGCGGAAATGGCTATGATATTGTCGCTGTTCGCAGCAAGAGCCTCTCTGGCAAAGTCGATGAACTCTCCCGTAAACCTGTCGTAGTTGGCAACCAGAAGAGAATCCCTCTGCTCCTCGGTCACATCTGTCTTCGCCTGAAGATTCTGGACCTCTGTCATGAAATTCTCCTGGATTGCGATCGACTTTTCAGAGAATTCGACAAACCTTGCATTTACGGAATTCGGGGAAGACTTCACGGACGACTCCGGCCCGAGAACCACTTTCAGCTTAGTCCCGTCAGGGATGAATGTTGCCCTGTATGGACCTGCAGCTATAATGCCCATTGTCGTGACATCAGCCGGAATCTCCACGGCGAACCTGCCTCCGGTGACAGCGACAAGTGTATCGATGCCCAGCTGCTCGACCATCACATTCACTTCTGTAAGCCCTTCTTCCTCCAGGACACCTGCAATCCTTGTGGTGTCGGAGACTCCTCCGCATGCTGACACAGCCACAACTGCCGCTGCTGCAAATAAAAATGTTCTGATTTTCATATCCTTTTCAGTTAAAGAACATCAAAGATATACATTTTTCGCAAACGCAGGCAAAAAAATCTGCGATAGTCACCATGGGGAAAGCCTACAGCCAAGGAGAAGTCCGGGATGTCTCTGCCGACTTGACTTCCACGGCTCCGTCCTTCACTTCTGCAGGGATCTCCTCTTTGGCATATACGGTGACTTCTTTCGAGGCGTTGTCGGATGTCAGAGTAAGGGTTTCACCGCTGACCACAGCCGTGTATCCGCTCCCCCATGCCGACCCGTCTGAATAAGTCCCGGAAATATGGTCTCCTGTGGCCGAATATGTGCCTGTGTAATGCCTGTACCTTCCGTCGGATATCTTCTGGTATATCTCGAAACTGCCGGAAGACAGGAACGACACATACACATCGATTCCCTCTGCCGAGATGTCTATCTTGTCGGACGACTGCAGGTGCCACTCCCCTGAAACATCAATTCCGGGAGCGGCCGGATCGTCTTTCTTGCAGCCTGACAGGGCAGCGAGTGCCGCTGCCGCCATCAGGACAATGAATGCTAATCTTTTCATCTTATGTCTGTTTTATTGTTTTGAAGGACAATGGGAGGCGGGGCATTAAAGCCAGCCGCCTCCTGCAGATGCGACACCACGGGTGACGATGGAAATCTCCTTGGAAATGGTCATTCCGCCGACAAGCATTCCACCGCCGACAAATTCTCCGCCGCCGATAGCTCTGACAGTCAATTTGCCTGAGCCGTATTCAGTCGGACGAATGACAAGCTTGCCGTCCACAATCTCTGGCTCGGACTCAAGCCCGAGGGCGGCCATGTCCTCATCAGAAATGTCCACTCCCTGATATGTGATATGCTCCGAAGCACCTCCGAAATACTCGCTCAAATCCAATGAGTTGTCAACTCCCACTGCAGCAGTCAGACAAGGTGTCCCCTCTATCTGCATGAGGAGCCTCCATGTATCGATTGTCCCTGTGCCCATATTGTTGACATA
>JADIMD010000096.1 GCA_017695015.1 Candidatus Cryptobacteroides faecigallinarum
GACTCGCGGAAGCTGCAGAGGGAGCTCGGGTGGGAGCCGAGCCTCCAGTTCGAGGAAGGCATCGAGAAGACCGTCAGGTGGTATCTCGAGAACCAGGAGTGGCTCGACAGTGTCACGAGCGGAGACTACCATAGCTACTATAACAAGATGTACAAGGACAAATGATTGTATTGCGGGATCCATACGTATAGTCATTATTGATGGGAGAACTCAAACAGAAGACAGCCAAGGGTGTAATCTGGAGCGCGGTGGAACGCTTCTCCGTCCAGGGGGTGCAGTTCATCGTGATGATAGTGATGGCGCGCATACTGACCCCTGAAGATTACGGCCTCGTAGGGATGCTTGCGATATTCCTTGCCGTCTCCCAGTCTCTCGTCGATAGCGGGTTCTCCCAGGCCCTCATACGGAAACGGGACAGGACGGAAGTGGACAACAGCACGGTGTTCTACTTCAACATCGCCGTCGGTCTCCTCCTCTATATCGCCCTCTATCTTGCCGCACCGGCAGTAGCCGGATTCTATGACGCTCCTGCCCTGACATCCGTGATGAGAGTGATATGCGTAAGCGTGGTCATCAACTCCTTTGTAGTGGTACAAAGGGCACTATATACCTCAAGGATAGATTTCAGGACACAGGCGAAAGCCTCTCTTACAGCAGCAGTGGCCTCAGGTGTTGTTGGGATAGTCATGGCATACAGTGGATTCGGAGTATGGTCCATAGTCACGCAGCAGCTCATAAACCTCGTGGTAAACGCCGCTCTCCTCTGGATGTTCTCCGGATGGCATCCGAGACTGGTATATTCATGGAAATCATTCAAGGAGCTTTTCTCGTTCGGGTCAAAACTGATGCTTTCAGGGCTTATTGACACATTGTACAAGAACATATACACACTTGTCATAGGGAAGGTATTCAGTGCCGGCAGTCTGGGACATTACACCAGGGCGCAGCAGTTTGCTGATTTCCCTTCGTCCAACCTTACCGGGATCATGCAGAGGGTGACTTACCCAGTGTTGTGCAGTATCCAGGATGATGACGCGAGACTGAGTGACGTGTATAGGAGGTTCCTCAGGCTGTCCGCGTTCATAATCTTCCCTCTGATGATGGGCCTATCAGCCGTGGCGGAGCCGTTTGTGGAGATATTCATCGGAGAGCAGTGGAGCTACTGCGCAGCCTTGTTGCAGGTCCTCTGTTTCGCGATGATGTGGTATCCAATCCACGCCATAAACCTGAACCTGCTGCAAGTAAAGGGGAGGTCAGACCTGTTCCTCAGACTCGAGATAATCAAGAAGGTGCTCGGGGTCGCCGTGCTTTGTGCTACGGTTCCTCTCGGACTGATGGCGATGTGCTACGGACAGATACTGTCGTCAATAATTTCGTTGGTCATAAACACATACTATACAGGGAAATTGATCGGAGTTGGATTCATACGGCAGATGAAGGACCTGTTTCCGACGGCGCTCCTTTCGCTTGTGATGTTCGTGGCTGTCCTACTGTCAGTCCATGTGATTGAATATATATATCTGCAACTTGTTGTGGGTATAGTAGTAGGAGTCGCGGTATATATCCTTTTTAGCAGGTTGCTGAAGTTTCAGGAATACAGTGAACTCATAGCACTGGTCAAAAAAAATAAAAATAAATCAGAAAACAATGGAAAAGGACAATCAGATCACGGTGACATCTCCCCTGTTGCCGGATATGGAGGAGTTCAGCGTGCTCCTCAGGGAGATCTGGGACAGCAGGTGGATAACCAACAACGGGACATTCCACAGGCGTCTCGAAGCCGCTCTGTGCGAATATCTGAAGGTGCCGTACATAAGCCTATTCACGAACGGTACCCTACCCCTGATCACGGCTCTCCAGGCCCTGAGGATAACCGGGGAGGTGATAACTACACCCTACAGTTTCGTGGCCACTACACATGCCCTGTGGTGGAACGGGATAAAGCCGGTATTTGTGGATATAGATCCAACAACCGGTGACATCGATCCTGACAATATAGAGGCGGCCATAACTCCCAAGACCACTGCCATCATGCCGGTCCATGTCTATGGCAAGCCGTGCCGTACAGCCGAGATAAAGGAGATAGCGGACAAGTACGGACTGAAGGTCATATATGATGCCGCACATGCATTCGGGGTGGAGGTCAACGGCAGGAGCGTACTCAATGAAGGAGACCTGTCCACCCTCAGTTTCCACGCCACGAAAGTGTACAACACTATAGAGGGTGGTGCCCTTGTCATGCACGACGCTGAGACCAAGAAGCGGATAGACTACCTGAAGAACTTCGGGTTTGCCGACGAGGTCACGGTCGTCGCACCTGGGATCAACAGCAAGATGGACGAGGTAAGGTCGGCGTACGGACTCCTGAACCTGAAGCAGGTCGACAAGGCTATAGAAGCCAGACGCCGGGTTGCCGTACGGTATCTTGAAGCACTGAAAGGAGTGGAGGGGATCACATACTTCGATGACATGCCAGGAGTGAAGCACAATTATTCCTACTTCCCGATCTTCATCGATGCTGACAGATACGGCATGACGAGGGACGAAGTGTACTTCAGCATGAGGGAGCGGAATGTCCTCGGCCGCAGATACTTCTATCCACTCATCAGCACATTCTCGACATATAGGGGACTTGACAGCGCGAGACCGGAGAATCTTCCTAACGCGCACAGGATGGCTGACAGTGTCCTCTGTCTGCCGATGCACCATGCGCTTAATGACGAGGATATTGACAGAGTTCTTAACATAATAGTGAAATGAAGCAGAAAAAACTGATGTTACTTGGCGGTTTGCGATACCTTATCCCCGTCATACAGGCTGCCCATGATCAAGGGTATTATGTAATAACATGCGACTATCTTCCAGACAATATAGCCCACCGATATTCGGACGAATACTGTAATGTCAGTATAATAGACAAGGAGTCCGTGCTTGCAGTGGCTAAAGTGAAAGAGATCGATGGCATAATGTCCTTTGCAGTTGACCCTGGAGTTGTAACCGCAGCTTATGTCCAGGAAAAATTGGGACTTCCGCAAGCCGGACCGTACGAGTCTGTATGCATATTGCAGAACAAGGACAGGTTCAGAAGTTTTTTGGGTGCGCATGGATTCAATGTGCCTAAAGCAAGCGGATATTCCGAATATTCTCATGCCAAAGAAGATCTTGGCTCATTCAAGTTTCCCGTCATTGTAAAACCGACTGATTCCGCCGGAAGTAAAGGCGTGAGCCGGGTCGATTCAGAAGACGGATTCCGACAGGCATTTGAATACGCCAAAAGCCACTCTATTTCCGGACGGGTGATAGTGGAGGAATTTATAGAAAAACAAGGGTGTTCATCGGACTCAGACTGTTTTTCTGTTGACGGCAAACTCATGTTTGTTTCGTTTTCTGCCCAGAGGTTTGATGAAAATGCACCAAATCCATACACACCGTCAGCGTATAACTGGCCGTCCACATTTTCTCCTGAACAGGAGACGGAACTTACATCGGAACTGCAACGGTTACTTACATTGTTAGACATGAAGACATCAATCTACAATGTCGAGACAAGGATAGGGACAGACGGGAAAGCATATATAATGGAAGTATCTCCAAGAGGCGGAGGGAACAGACTGGCAGAAATGGTCAGATATGCGACCGGTGTGGATCTTATCACGGCAGCCGTTAAAGCAGCGGTAGGTGATTGCGTGGAAGGTGTAGAACAAAAGCCGTATGACGGGCATTGGGCGGAGATAATCTTGCATTCGAAAGCCGATGGAACTTTTGATAGACTGGAAATTCCGGATGACATGAAGCCGTTTGTCGTAGAGAAAGACCTGTGGGTCAATACAGGAGACAGAGTATATGGTTTCAGTGGTGCGAATAATGCCGTGGGAACATTGGTGTTGAAGCTGCAATCAATGGAGCAACTTATGAATATGGTCAATATCATCAATTGTTTATCGGTTATAATTTAAGCAATTAATTATGAAAACAACAAAAATTGTAATCTTTGGAGCCACAGGGAGTGTAGGTGCCTATACCACAATATATCTAGCGAAATTAGGATACGAAGTAATAGCCGTTGGGCATAGAAAAAGTGATAATGGATTTTTTGCTGATTATGGAATACCATACTATTCAGTTGACATTATAGATTCTCAAAATTTTTCCGTATTGCCTGAAAAAGATGTAGATACAGTTATCCATTTTGCCGGAGCAATGCCGGCACATATGTGTAACTACAATCCATATAGATATGTTGACTCCATTATTACAGGGACACTGAATGTCTTAAACTATATGCAGAAATGTGGGGCTGACAAAATAATTTTCTCACAGTCTATTTCTGATATATTGTATAAGTTTGGTTCAACAACACCAATATCACCCTATACAGACAAACATTTCCCTTTGACAGGAGACCATTCAATATATTCAATATGCAAAAATGCGGCTGTTGATATAATTGAACATTACTCAGCACAGTATGGAATAAAGAGATATATATTACGGCTCCCTACAATTTATCTATATCATCCGAATCCATATTATTATGTAAATGGTTCTTTGCGTTGGATGGGGTATCGGAAACTTATTGACAACGCGATAAAAGGAATACCGATAGAAATATGGGGAAACCCAAAAAATATTAAAGAAATGGTCTACATAAAAGATTTTACTCAATTAGTATGGAGATGTGTCAACTCTGACAGCAAAGGCGGAATTTATAATGCAGGATGTGGACATTGCGTAACTTTTGAAGAACAAGTTGATATTATACGGAATTTATTTTCTTGCGGGAAAGTTTCTGATATAATCTATAAACCGGATCAACCAAGTTCTCCTCAATTTGTATTGGATATAGAAAATGCAAAAACTGAATTAGGATATGATCCTGTTTATGACTGCAAATCCTTATATGCTGATTTTAAAAAGGAAATGGATTCTGAACCTTTTGCAAAATTATGGGGGAGAAAAGAAGATTATAAGTTATTATGATGAATACAGAACATAAGAGACCTTTAGTTAGTGTCAGTTGTATAACTTATAACCATGCAAAATATATTCGTCAATGTCTGGACGGATTTATTATGCAGAAAACAAATTTTTCTTTTGAGGTATTGATCCATGATGATGCTTCAACTGATGGAACAGCAGAGATAATCAAAGAGTATGAAAAACGCTACCCGGAAATCATCAAGCCTATTTATGAAGAAGAAAACCAATGGAGTCGGGGTCGCCGAGGGTCTGCGGAATTTAATTTTCCAAGGGCTGTTGGTAAATATATCGCACTTTGCGAAGGAGACGACTATTGGATAGACCCTAATAAACTGCAAAAACAGGTGGATTTCTTAGAAACGCACCCGGAATACTCTATGTGTTTCCATAATGCAGTTGAACATTTTGAAGACGGTAGCCAACAGGACAGGCTTTTTTCCAATATCAAAGATCGGAACTATTCTGGATATGAAATTTATAATGAATGGATAATTCCCACGGCAAGTACTGTATTTACACGGAATGTGATCAAATCAAAAATATATGATAAAATATGTTCGACACCCGGGATTAAATATGGCGACACTCCATTATTTTTATGTGCTGCTAAGGAAGGCTTGATCTATGGAATGAAGGACATTATGAGCGTGTACAGGAGACATGTCGGCGGATTGATTCTTTGCAGTTCTTTGGAAGATAAATTAAGCCTTAATGAACATGATATGGCTATATATAAATGCTTGGGGAATAAGTATAAAAAAATAGTATTCCATAAAATTTGTAAACGGTGTATATATCTATACATAAGTATGGATAAAAGTATTAGAAGAAAATATAATTATCTTCTATTCGACGCCTTGAATAAAGATCTATTTTATAGTATATCATACATTATATATGCGTATTTTAAATATAGGCTCATCAGATGTAAAGTCCGCTTATAACCACAATTTAATAACTTGATTGCCAGTATATTAGGATTAAATTGTCGAAATAATGAATAAGACAAATATAAAATATTCATTGATTCTTCCTGTATACAATGTGGAAGACTATTTGGGGAAATGCATAGAAAGTTGTGAGGATCAAGAAATTCCATCTGATGAGTATGAAATAATTGCCGTAAATGACGGCTCAACAGATACAAGTCTACAAATACTTCAGGAATTATCGAAAAAATATAATAATATAAAAATCATATCCCAATCCAATAAAGG
>JADIMD010000097.1 GCA_017695015.1 Candidatus Cryptobacteroides faecigallinarum
CCGATTGCACCGCGGACTATCTCTAGAACATCACAAGAACTTTATCAAGTGGTATCTCTTTTTCAGAGAAAATATCAACAAATCAAGCGCAAAATAATCGCTAATTACCAACTACTTTTTGCACCATTACCGGAACCGTTGGGAAAAGGGACCAACGAAAAAAGGGTAAGCTGAATACATCGCACCGCTACAACCACCTACCCTTGCTACCTTCCGGTCCTGGGGGATTCAGCAGGAGCTGGTCGTGTATGACTTACCCGATGCAAAGGTATGTCAAATTTTTGTGACAGACAAATTATTTTCCAAGGCTGTCGAAAATGAGGGGAAGGATGTCATCCACGCGGTCGAATTTCCATATTTTCTCGCTCCCGACAAGAATGATGGAGATAGGGCTTCCCCCTTTGGTCTGATATTCTGCCATTACCTGCCGGCATGCTCCGCAAGGGGTTGCAGGCTCGGGACATAGCACACCGTCTGAAGACGCGGCTATTGCGATGGTCTTCATGGGTGTGTCGGGATATTTTGCGGCAGCATAGAACATCGCTGTCCTTTCGGCGCACAGCCCGGACGGGTATGCAATGTTTTCCTGGTTCGCTCCTGTGACAATAGTGCCGTCAGCAAGTCTTATGGCAGCGCCGACATGGAAATTTGAATATGGAGCATATGAATTCGCGGTCGCCAGGATCGCTTCGGAAGCCAGTTCCCTGTCACTGTCTGACAGTTCCTGAATGCTGCAATATTCAGCATATCTGATATTTATTTCTTTCCTGTCCATAGTCCCAGTGTTGTTTCCCGTTTGTTGTCAGCATCCATAATACTGACGATATCAATTGCCCGTAAATCGGAACTTATTATATTTGCAGCTGCATTACGGCAGCTTTAAGTAACCATTTATATGACATCAGCCAAATATAGTAAAATAAATTGAACTGTCGTCATTGTGGCTGGAAATGGGCTTGATATTCATGGAAAATAGTATGGACAACAAGGACATAAAAGTATGCATAGGACTCAGCGGAGGGGTGGATTCGAGTGTCGCAGCGCTTCTGCTCAAGCAACAGGGGTATGATGTATTTGCCCTGTTCATGCAGAACTGGAACGATGCATCCACCACATTGCACGGTGACTGCGAATGGGAGGAAGACAGGTTTGTGGCGGAGATGGTGGCGCGGAAGATAGGGATACCGTTCTATTTCGTGGATTTGAGCAAGGAATACCGTAAAAGGGTGGTGGACTATATGTTCGATGAATATTCCCGTGGGCGTACCCCCAATCCGGATGTGCTGTGCAACAGGGAGATAAAGTTCGATGCCTTTCTGAAATGCGCTGAAAGGCTCGGTGCCCAAATGGTGGCGACCGGACATTATTGCAGAAAGGAGCAGGCGACCGGGCCTGACGGGAAGCCGCTTGCCGGAGCTGACGGAAAACCAGTATACAGGCTTCTGGCAGGCTCGGACCCCAACAAGGACCAGAGCTATTTCCTGTGCCAGCTCAACCAAGAGCAGCTTTCAAAGGCGATGTTTCCGATAGGGGATATAATCAAGCCGGAGGTTAGGAGGCTGGCTCATGAAGCGGACCTCCCCTCGGCTGACAAGAAAGACTCCCAGGGCATCTGTTTCATAGGGAAGGTCGATCTTCCTACATTTCTGCAGCAGGTCCTGCAGCCAAAGGAAGGGGATGTGGTCGAGGTCTATGATGCCTATTATGCGGATAATGAACAGTATAAATTCTGCAAGAATATCATTGCAGGATTGAAGACGACAGGGGGGCAAGGTGCCGCTTCGGGAAATGTGCTGTCATGCGAAGATTTTGCTGATAATGCAGTATATGACCAGTCTAAAGTTGCTGCCCTGGCTGACGAAGTGCTGATACGCCTCTCCGAGCCTGTGAGGTATGACATTGAGTTCGAGACTGAGACCTACCGCAGCGGAAGGAAGCATATCAAGAAGACAAGATACAAGGATAATCCATACGGTAAAATCATCGGCAGACACGACGGGGCGCAGTTCTACACTGTCGGACAGCGCAAGGGACTGAATATAGGCGGCCACAAGGAACCTGTCTTCGTGATAGATACTGATGTGGAGAAGAACATAATATATGTCGGGGAAGGCGAGTCACATAAGGGGCTTCACCGAAGCTGTCTCAGAATAATGCCTGAGGACATTCACTGGATACACGCTGATCTGGAGATGTCGGAAGGTGAAATGAGACGCTACCGCGTGAGAATCCGTTACAGGCAGCCGTTGCAGGGTGCGACTCTGATAAGGCGTGCTTCAGGGATGTTCATACTTTTTGACGAACCGCAGCGCGGTGTCACTCCGGGACAGTTTGCAGTGTGGTATGACGGGGATGAACTTTGCGGGTCCGGCCCTATAAAATGACATTTTTTACAGATAAAATTATCTGATTTACTGTTTATGCCGGGATTGCCGGTTGCGGTTTCCCTGCATTTTATATTTTTGTGTTCCCAAAATTGAGACAGATGGAGATAGCATTCAAGAAACTATTGGCTTGCATGGTCATGGCGTCGTTCTGCATTGGAGCGGAGGCGGAGAATGTTGCGGAAGGTCCGGCATATATGCGCGGGGCGGCAGACGCAGGGCGGAACGATATGGAGGAGTCGGGAGAACGGACAGTCGTCATAGACGAGAAGAAGCCGATTGAAGAAGCGGTGGTGACTGGAACGAGGAACGAGACTGACATAAGGCATCTGCCATTTACCGTGTCGGTGATAGGCAGGAAACAGATAGAGCAGTCACATGAGGTGTCCTTGCTGCCGATATTATCGGAGCAGGTTCCCGGGCTGTTTGTTACTCAGAGGGCAATGATGGGATATGGCGTTTCTGAGGGGGCGGCAGGAGGAATCTCGATGCGCGGACTCAGCGGAGGTTCCGGACGGATGATGGTCCTTATAGACGGTCATCCCCAGTATATGGGGCTTATGGGGCATCCGATCTCTGATGCGTACCAGTCGTTTCTTGCAGAAAGGGTCGAGGTGCTCAGAGGTCCTGCATCAATGCTTTATGGCTCCAATGCGATGGGAGGAGTCATAAATATAGTGACCAGAAGAATGCAGGATGACGGGGTAAGGACAAACGCTCATGTTGGCTATGGCTCGTACAATACCTTGGAGACGGAAGTGACCAATATGGTCCATAAGAAAGGTTTTTCAAGCACAGTCAGCGCTTCGTACAACCGTACTGACGGACACAGGCAGGACATGGGATTCGAACAGTACGGAGGTTATGCCAAGGTGGGATATGAATTTTCTGACAGCTGGGACATTGCAGCGGATGTGAATGTGACCCATTTCAATGCATCCAATCCAGGGACAGTCGCAAGTCCGATTCTCGATGCCGACCAGAGCATTACACGAGGGGTGACTTCGGCGAGGCTGTCGAATGATTACGGCAGGACATCCGGTGCGGTGAGCTTTTTCTATAACTGGGGCGATCATTACATCAATGACGGATACGAGCCGTCCAAAGGGGAAAGCCCTCTTGATTATCGCTACCGTTCTGTGGATGAAATGATGGGCATATCGCTGTATCAGAGCGTGGAGATGTTCAAGGGCAACAGGCTCACGGCTGGAGTGGACTGGTACCGTATAGGGGGACGGGCGTGGAACGATATGGTGGATGCGGCATCAGGCGAGCCGAATGGGGAAGTAGAGTCAATAGCGGATGTAGTGCAGCATGAGATAGCAGGCTATATAGATTTCCGCCAGAATTTCGGGCGCTGGCTGACTTTCGATGCAGGAGTGAGAATTGACCACCATTCCCGTGTCGGTACGGAGTGGGTCCCTCAGGCAGGACTTTCGTTTCATCTGCCGTATTCCATCGAACTCAAACTTTCTGCAGCCAAAGGGTTCAGATATCCGACACTCAGGGAAATGTATATGTTCCCTCCCCAGAATGCTGACCTGCAGCCTGAAAGAATGTGGAACTACGAACTGGCCTTTTCCCAGACCTTGCTTGACGGGGCTTTGGATTATGGTGTGAATGTGTTCTATATCGATGCGGACAATATAATAATGACGACAAGGGTTGACGGGCGTCCGAGGAATGTCAATTCGGGACATCTGGATAATGTCGGGGTGGAGCTGCAGGCTGCATACAGGATTTCGCCGCACTGGTCTGTGGATGCCAATTACAGCTATGTCCATATGGACAATCCTGTGATTGCAGCCCCGGAGCACAAGGCATATGCAGGGGCATCCTTTACTGAGGGACGCTGGAGAATATCCACGGGATTGCAGTATGTAAATGGATTGTATACTGCGGTCGCTCCAGATCCTGTGCAGAAAGAGAATTTTCTGCTGTGGAATCTCAGGGCGAGCGTCCGCCTGACAGGATGGCTCAGTTTCTTTGTCAAGGGGGACAATCTTTTAGCTCAGCAATATGAGATAAATGCAGGTTTCCCTATGCCCGGGGCGACTTTTATCGGAGGCTTTGACATATCGTTTTAGATATTGGTTATACCGATAGCACCAATCGGAAATTTCCTTTGCAGCTGCTTTGCCGTTATTTGCAGAGCAGCTATTTTTGCGCCCGTTTTAAAAGTGATGGTATTATGGATATGCAAATGATGATTTGGGCAGCGATTCTTGCTGTAGTGGCAGTGGTGATGATTGTCAGGACTTTTGGAAAGGCAAAAGAGACGGTTGTGAGCAATGACCATATTTTTGACGGAGAGACCGGTCAGAGAGTGAACAACTGGAAGTATATTACGGAAGATGATGGCGAGTAATCCTGCAGTCATATCAGAAAACGGAAAGACGCAGTCTCCTGTCACTGTGAAGGAGGCTTGCGTTTTCCTTTCCGGTTATGCATCGGCTCTGCTCGGGTGCGGAGCGACATGCATCAGAATAGAGAAGAATGTCAACCGTATGGCTGAGACATTAGGCATAGACTATTCGATGGTGATTATGCCTGCAACTGTCCAGATGACTGTATGGGACAAGGGCAGACAGCATTCTTACAGCAATATCCAGAAAATCCGCAAGTCGGGCACAAGTTTCAATATCAATACGCAGCTGAGCCGCCTGAGCTGGGAACTGCATGACGGGAAGGTGAATTTCAGCGAGGCTGTGGACAAGATGGAGAGCATACTCAACACCAGGCCAGAAAACCGCTGGCTGGTGCTGGCTCTTGCTTCTGTGGCGAACGCATCGTTCTGCAGACTGTTCGGAGGAGACTTCATATCTATGGGGATAGTGCTCGTGGCGACCCTTATAGGATTCAGGATCAGGCAGATGATGCTCGAGGACAAGATAGACATAAGGCTTGCTTTTGTATGCGCATCGTTTGTCTCCTCTGTAATCGCTTCTGCCGGATATGTCTTCGGATGGGGGACGACGCCTGAAATAGCTCTCGGAACGAGCGTGCTTTATCTTGTTCCTGGCGTGCCTTACCTCAACTCCATGAGTGATCTTCTGGACGGGCACTATATAAGTTTTCTCAGCAGGTTCCTGGATGCTACCGTGCTGACAGTGTGCCTGTCTGCGGGTCTGTGCGGAGGTTTTCTCGTGATGAATCTCAGGTGGTTCTGAAGCCATGGCTTCTGATAAGCCGGGTAATGGGATTCAATGGTTGAATGAATTGTAACTAAGGATTTTTGGTATTATGGATATTATATTAGGGACTTTACAGGATGCATTTTTTGCAGCCATTGCATCGGTGGGTTTTGCCAGCATCAGCAATCCTCCACACAGAATATATCCGGTCTGTGCAGGAATCGCTGCCGTCGGTCATTCACTCAGATATGTCCTGATGAACGCCGCTGACATGCATCTTGTCATTGCCAGCCTGTGTGCAGCGACTGTGATTGGGCTTCTTGCGGTGTTCCTTGCCCCGAAGACCAAGGCACCGGCCGAGGCGGTCTCTTTCCCTGCCCTGTTGCCTATGATTCCGGGGATGTATGCCTACAGGACTTTTCAGAATCTGATACTTTGTCTGAGGGGAGGTGAGGAAGAGTTCCATCATTATTTCTATCTTTGCGGATCGAACGGGCTTACCTGTCTGACTGTCCTTCTGGTCATGGCTATCGGAGTGACTATCCCGATATTCATTTTCAAGAGGATTTCTTTCAGGGCAACGCGACAGATTTGACTATATGGAACTGAGACAGCTGAAATATTTCGTAAAGGCGGCGGAGACATTGAATTTCTCGGAGGCCGCCAAAGCTTTATATGTGACCCAGAGTACATTGTCACAGCAGGTGCGTCAGCTTGAGGACGAGATAGGGATACAGCTGTTCGAACGCTCCAGCCACAATGTCATCCTCACTGAAGCGGGGCAGGAGATGCTTCCGTATGCCATAGAAGCCATCCATAGCGCGGCCAGCTGTGTGGACAGGATAAATGACCTCAAGCAGATGCTGACAGGGACGCTGAAGATAGGCGTCACATACACATTTATCCCTATTCTGACCGAGACTGTGGATGAATTCATGAAACGCTATCCTGCTGTCAGGATAGATATCTGCTGTAAGTCCATGGAAGAGCTCATGCAGATGCTGGAGAAGCGGGAGGTGGATTTTGTCCTGGCTTTCAAGCCTACAAGGCGATATCCGGACATCAATTCCTATACGCTGTTTTACAACAGGCTGTCAGCAATAGTCAGGTCGGGACATCCCATAGCCGAACGCCGGTCCATCAGTCTCAAGGATCTGTCTGCCTATAACCTTATCATGCCGGCCAGAGGCCTGCAGTCGAGGAATGCCTTTGAAGCTATCCCTTCCCGGTCTGACTACGAATTCAGCATACGTGCCGAGTTGAATGAAGTGAATATTCTTCTTCAGCTTGTGCGCAAGAGCAATCTTGTCTCTGTCCTTTCCGAGGCTACAATCCATAACGAACCGCTTCTGAAAGCCATCCCGATAGACGCTCCTGGCAGCGAGATGGAAGGCTGTGTCCATGTCCTGAAAAACACCTACCGCAAGCGGTCGGCCTATGAGTTCATCCAGCTCCTGAACTCCTCATCAGCCGTTTCCGATTACCGTACCGGGTCATTGTAACCTTCTGGAGCCGCTGGTAGAGAGGCTGATACTGTGATTGGGACTATCTTATTTTCCATTCCTCGATACGGCCATTGCCATTCCTTGAATCGTACCTTATATAGGAATCAGGATTCTTCTTTATCTCAGTTGTTCTTGTTGAGGATGATCAGGGCAGCAATCACACCGGGAATCCAGCCGGCGCAAGTAAGAAGCAATACTATAAGGAAAGATCCGCAGCCTTTGTCTATGACAGCCAATGGCGGAAAAATGATTGATAATATTACCCTCCAGAATGACATATTCAGTAGATCTATTTAAAAAATGTTATTGATTATCTGATTGATTTTGTCAATTATGTCGCGAATTCTCATGGCGATGATTTGTCATGAAAGTCAAAGATACGCAAATCATTTTCAAATTGTATGTTTTGTCCACAAAAACATACCTTTCTGTGGACGGAACTCTGTTTTTCATGCCGTTGTCCACAAATTTGCCTCTTTTTGTGGACGAGATGTCTTTCCTGATTTAGGTTGAGCCGATATGAGATATGCTCCGAATCCCAAAGAAATGAAAAAAGGTGGGCAAATCCCTTACGGACTTGCCCACCCGCCTTGTTGTCTGGATGATGCGGATCTTTAGGAGATTTCAGGGGATGCAGATGTGAACTGCCGGATGCGGCCCTGAAGATAAGGCTTCATGTCGCTCCACCTGTAGTATGGACCGGAATGGCTTTTCAGTCCCGGCAACATCACCTCCTTTT
>JADIMD010000098.1 GCA_017695015.1 Candidatus Cryptobacteroides faecigallinarum
ATATTACTCTGAATCAGGCAAATACAACGAAGTGGACGGCACAGGGACAATAGACGAAGTGCGCCAATCCATCTTCGACCTTATGGACAGATTCTGACTTTCACCATGGCCGAATCCAATTTCATAGACTATGTAAAGATATTCTGCGCCTCGGGGAACGGAGGCGCAGGTTCTACTCATCTCAGAAGAGAAAAATATATTCCCAAAGGAGGACCTGACGGTGGAGACGGGGGACGCGGAGGACATATCATCCTGCGTGCGAATCCCCAGTTCTGGACTCTGATCCACCTGAAATACAGGAAACATATCAAGGCAGAGGACGGAGAGGCCGGCAGCGGACAGCTCCGGACAGGCAAAAACGGTGCTGACATCTATCTCGATGTTCCGCTCGGGACAGTGGCAAAGGATGCAGAGACCGGAGAAGTGCTTTTCGAGCTTGTCGATGCAGGAGAGGAAAAGATCTTGGTCAAGGGCGGAAGAGGAGGTCTCGGCAACAATAATTTCAAATCAGCGACCAACCAGACGCCGCGCTATTCACAACCGGGCGAGCCAGGATGCGAAGGATGGTTCATTTTAGAGTTGAAAGTGCTTGCAGATGTGGGACTTGTCGGATTCCCGAATGCAGGGAAATCAACCCTGCTCGCATCGGTGACAGCGGCAAAACCTAAAATCGCCAATTACGCATTTACCACCCTTGAGCCGAATCTTGGAATTGTCAGATACTATGACGACAAGTCGTTCATCATTGCTGATATCCCGGGGATAATCGAAGGCGCACATGAAGGCAAGGGCATAGGGTTGAGATTCCTCAGGCACATAGAGAGGAACTCCATTCTGCTGTTCATGGTCCCGGCCGACAGCGACGATATCGCAAAGGAATACGGAATCCTGCTGAACGAACTGAAGCAGTACAACCCTGAACTCCTTGTAAAGGAAAGGATTCTTGCCATCAGCAAATCCGACATGCTCGACTCCCAGATGAAAGCAGACATGGAAAAGCAGATCCCTGCCAATGTGGAGCATATTTTCATTTCCTCAATCTCTGGAGAAGGACTAAAGGAACTGAAAGACATGCTCTGGGAAGCTCTCAACAGGCACGATTAGAGCACAGGGATGATATTTTCCATCTTTGTGCCTCGCGAGCCTTTGATCAGGATGCAGCAATCCTTCAGCGGATTTGATTTCAGATATGATGCAGCCTCGTCCGAGGTGGCGAACCATTGTGTCCTGTCATCATTTCCTGCCATGCCACTCGCATCTGGGACTGTTGCGCAGACATTACCAAAAGCTTCGAGTGCCTTGCGGAATTCTTCCCCCACGAGAACAATGCGGTCAATTCTCTTCATCCGGGATAGTTTCTCCAGGACAGCTATATGCTCCTTGAGGGAGTCATCCCCGAGTTCAAGCATATTGCCCAACATCACTGCCTTGCTCGGATAATTGACCGAATCGAGATTGTCCAAGGCCGCTGCCATGCTCGTCGGATTGGCATTATACGCATCTACTATCAGCATCCCTGATGCAGCCTGCACCATCTGCGAACGGTTGTTTGCCGGGACATAATGCTCTATGGCAGCGACAGCCTCTTCTTCTCCGATGCCGAATTCATGTCCTACAGCAATGGCTGTCATCACATTGTCTGCATTGTATGAGCCCACAAGATGCGTAGATATAACGCGACCTCCGGCAAGCCGAATCCTGAGGTATGGATGCTCCAAGGACGACGGGAGCACTTCCGCCCCTTCATAATTCAACCCATATGCTATAGTCTTCAGATCAGGTCTTGCTTCCGCCATTTTCTGGAGATACGGATTGTCAATATTGACGAATGCCTTGTCTGCAGTCCTCTGGAGATAGTCATACAATTCTCCCTTGGCGGCCATCACACCTTCGAAGCTTCCGAACCCGAGCAGGTGAGCCTTGCCGACATTCGTTATCAGACCGTAGGTAGGCAACGCTACCGATACAAGCTCCTTTATATCACCAGGATGGCTTGCGCCCATTTCAACGACTGCTATCTGAGTTTCTGGCGTGATACTCAAAAGAGTCAGAGGCACTCCGATACTGTTGTTGAGATTGCCTTCCGTGGCGGTGACATTGTATTTTGTTTCCAGTACAGACCTGACCAGTTCCTTCGTTGTCGTCTTGCCGTTCGTGCCTGTCAATGCAATTACAGTCAATGGTTTACCGTCCACAAACATCATGGAACGGTGCCAACGGGCAAGCGACTGAAGCGCGACAAGGGTATCCTCCACGGGAATCAGCCGGGATTTGAAGTCTTCAGGAACAGAGTCTTTCCCCTGCCCCTTCATACACATGCCCGAAGCGTCGGCACTTGAATCTGCTGACAGCCTTGCCGCTACGGCTGAGCTTTTGTCCACCACCGCATATGCAGCACCTGCTTCAAGCGCTTTAAGCGCATATTCATTTCCGTCGAAATTCTCCCCTTTCAATGCGAAGAACATCTCGCCGCCTCTGATCTTACGGCTGTCAGTGGTCACCTTTCCACCGCATTTCTTGTATATTTCGTATAATCCGACTATTTCCGACTGCTTCATATCTGTCTTATAATGATGTCCTTATACCTGGTCTGGCGCAACTGAATGCTTACATTCAGCGGCCTGTGCTTCCGAAACCTCCCTCTCCCCTGTCTGTCCCGTCAAGAGTCTCCACTTCATCCCATTCCACATGCTCATACCGAGCTATGACCATCTGGGCAATTCTCTCGCCTGGATTGACAATGAACGGAGTATCGGAAAGATTGACAAGAATGACTTTTATTTCACCCCTGTAGTCTGCATCGATTGTCCCGGGAGAATTCAGCACTGTCACCCCATGTTTGGCTGCCAGTCCGCTCCTCGGTCTTATCTGTGCCTCAGTGCCTTCAGGAAGAGCAATCGACAAGCCGGTCGGCACCATCACCCTCTGTAAAGGTGCGATTGTCACCGGTTCTTCAATATTCGCTTTCAAATCCATTCCGGCAGACTGGATGGTGGCATATGCCGGTGCAGGCCATGCTGACCTGTTCACTATCTTGACTTTCATGACTTATAATGTAATCAATATTAACACTCGCCCCTGACAGCTTCCATTCAAAAAATGTCTCATGCCCGGACAGCTGGCAAAGGTAACACATTTCACCGCCATTTGACAATAAGGCCCATATTTTTTATTCAGTTTTATTTGTGTACATTTGAAACCGTTTAAAACATTCAACATTATGAAAGCGATAAACCTTGGAGTACTGGTCTTCTGCGCATTCGGCATTATCAGTTGTGACAGCAACGATGACGGAGGGAGAACTGTAACAGACTACAAAGAATATGTGCTGACTGTGGCATCCAAGAAAGTCCCCGGTGTCCTCTATGACGTACATGATTTTCTTTCAGAAGTTTATGCGGTCAAGGAAGGACAGTCCGATGGATGGAGTGCCTGCGGCTACATTGATGGATTCGAGTATGAAAAGGGATATGAATATCGGATAAAAATCAGTGAAACCAGCTATCTGGATTGGGCAATGGGGGACCCTGCGTGGACAGAGCGCGACCTGATTGAAGTAATATCCAAAGATAAAAAGGACTCGGAAAACTTGCCGTCACATTTTATTCCTGCGACATATTACGACAATGTTCCGCTGCCGCAATACAGATATATGGTAGATGCAGACAATAAAGAACTCATTGAAGAAAATTTGAAAGGGCACTCCCTCATCCCACTGGATTATCATGCCATACTTTATCGGGGTGAAGACAAATTTCTCAAATGGATCGCCTTGAAGGATAACCAGAAAGTGCTTGGTCCATACATCATACAGACCAAAAATAAAACACCGGAAGAAATGCCTGAGTCCTATAAAAGTCTTCCTCCTGAAGCGCAAATAGTCGGTTGTGGAGAATGGATATTTTTAGATGAAGCACTTGATGCAATCGACAATTTTTCATTCGATGTTTTTATAGGCTATGCGACCAATGCCAAAAGCGACAGACCTTCAGCGGATACCATCTATCTTTATAAGGACCTGACAGAACATTACCAAACTGAATACCCGGATGCAGGTGTAAAAACCGTCGTGATATCTTATGCTGTTCCGTCAATGATGTAGATAACTTGAATAGACTTAATGGCTACAGGAGGATTTATCTTGTTTTTTCAAAAACAAGGCTCATCTTATTTGGCAATTAAGAAAATTTGCTTACCTTTGCATCCGCAATGGGGGTATAGCTCAGTTGGCTAGAGCACCTGCTTTGCAAGCAGGGGGTCGTCGGTTCGAATCCGTCTATCTCCACAACCCGACAGCCGGTCGCACAGCGACTGGCTGTTTTTGTATCCTGACCCGCGAAAGCTTGCTTTCAAGAGGTGTGGTAATGTGGACATTTTTGGTAATGGTGCAAAAAGTAGTTGGTAATTAGCGATTATTTTGCGCTTGATTTGTTGATATTTTCTCTGAAAAAGAGATACCACTTGATAAAGTTCTTGTGATGTTCTAGAGATAGTCCGCGGTGCAATCGG
>JADIMD010000099.1 GCA_017695015.1 Candidatus Cryptobacteroides faecigallinarum
CTTATATACAGGCCCAAAGGCTTGTCGGGGCACTCTTTCAGCAGTGGAGGGTAACACAGGTCGTTTTCTGTAATGAATCTTGCGCCGAGCTTTGCCACAGTCGCCAATTCTGCCTCCGCCACCTCATATTCCTTGTCAGAAATGAGATTGCTGTCCGAGAAGAGTGGCGCCACTCCGGGAGGAAGAGTCTTCCTGTCTGCGCTGAACACGCCGGCAGCACTGCCGAACATCGAAATCAGTGCGTGGGCGGTTGCCGGTCTGAAACCGAAGATGCGGTTCAAGGCGCATCTGCATGTCTTTTCATCGTATTTCTCCATGATGCAAAAATATGCAGTGTAAAAACAAAAACCGCATCCCGTTGGATACAGAATGCGATTTTTTCTATTTTTGATATGTGTTTTCTCTTTTTTGACCGTGTTTTATATGATGAGCATGGCATCTCCGTACGGTCCGAACTTGTATTTCTCCTTGAGAGCCTCGCTGTATGCTTCCATTACCTTTTCATATCCTCCGAATGCAGCGACAGACATCAGCATCGTCGAGCACGGGAGATGGAAATTGGAGACTATTGCATCAGGAATGGCGAATCTGTACGGAGGAAAAATGAACTTGTTGGTCCATCCGTCGAACGCTATCACTTCGTCGTTGGTAGTGTAATAGGCTTCGAGTCCGCGCATTACGGTGACTCCGACTGCAAGCACCTTGTGCCTGTTCCTTTTCGTATTATTTATAAGGTCTGCCGTTTCCTGAGAAATTATCAGCCTTTCCGAATCCATCTTGTGCTTGGACAGGTCCTCCACATCCACGGACCTGAAATGTCCGATACCCATGTGAAGGGTGATGAAAGCCTTGTTGATGTCCTTCAGTATCATCCTGTTGAACAGTTCGCGGCTGAAATGCAGACCTGCGGCAGGGGCGGCTACGGCACCTTCGTGTTCGGCAAAGATGGTCTGATAGTCCTCCTTGTCCTCTTCTGTCACCTTCTCCTTGACCCATTTCGGCACAGGAGGTTCGCCAAGGCTGAAAAGAGTGTCCTTGAAGTCTTCGTATGATCCGTCATACAGGAATCTCAGTGTCCTTCCCCTCGAAGTGGTGTTGTCTATGACTTCTGCGACAAGGCTTCCGTCCTCTCCGAAATAAAGCTTGTTGCCGATTCGGATCTTTCTGGCAGGATCTACGATGACATCCCAGAGCCTCTGCTCGCGGTTGAGCTCACGCAGCAGGAACACCTCGATGTCTGCACCTGTCTTTTCCTTCTTGCCGTACAGCCTTGCAGGGAAAACTTTGGTGTCGTTGAGGACGAATGTGTCTCCTTTCCCGAAGTATTCTATGATTTCCTTGAATATGCGGTGTTCGATCTCTCCTGTATCCTTGTGCAGTACCATCAGCCTGCATTCATCTCTCCATCTCGGCGGCTCGGACGCTATCAGGTCTTTTGGCAGAGCAAAGTTGAACTGTGAAAGTTTCATGTCTGTTATAAAGTAAAATCGGTTGTTGGTTTAGACAGTCATTTCATTATACGAAATTTTCGTGGAAATGTTTCAATCCATGGCAAATTTTTATTCGTGCCGTCTGGATTCTGCAGCTCTGAACACTTCCGCGATTGACGGATAAGTCATTGTCAGGAATGATGACAGGCTTGATTTCGCCACCCAGGCTGCCTTGGAGATGTCCTCTTCTTTCTGCGGCGTAAGGTCGAGAGGATCCGTATACAGCATGTCGAACCACCATGTGTGCTTGAGGTGCCATATCCCATCCCTCCTGTAGCAGTGGTCTGTGATGCAGATGAGGTCTCTCAGCTCTATGTTCATGATGCCGGTCTCTTCCTGGACTTCCCTCAGTGCCGTCGTCCTGATGTCTTCTCCGTTTTCCTGATGCCCCTTGGGCAGATCCCACAGCCCGTTCCTCCTGATGAGCAGGAAATCACCTCTTCTGTTGGATACAAGTCCTCCTCCTGCATTGACCTCCTTGAATTCCGAGCAGATTCTTCCGTATGTCTGCTCCACATCATCGGTCGGTATGTATATCCTGAGGAGAGATTCTGAAGTCTCGAACATTTCGGCAAGGGAATGCATGTCCATCGAGTCCCCGGGACAGTATTGGATGGCGTTGGGGTCAGTGAGCGCCTGTTCGTATGGGGGACAGATGATTATGCATCTCTTTTCGAGGTAAATCCTGTACATTTTAATATTACGGGTTATTTTATTATCTTTGCAAAATTGCGTGTGCAAAGATAGAAAAAAGAATAATTTAACTGACAGATTTATGGAATCAGTAGAAAGATCTGTGGCAAAGTCACTGCTGGACATCAAGGCAGTGCTGCTCAATCCTGAAAAACCTTTTGTGTGGGCTTCAGGATGGCATTCGCCTATTTATTGCGATAACAGGAAAATCCTTTCTTATCCGGAATTCAGGGAGCAGGTGTGCCGCTGGATGGCCGACATTATCATCAGGAAGTACCCTAATGTGGAGGTTATAGCCGGTGTGGCTACAGGAGCAATAGCTCACGGAGCGCTCATTGCCCATTTCCTGAAGAAACCTTTCATATATGTGCGCCCTAAGCCTAAGGACCATGGGACAGGCTCCCAGATTGAAGGTATCCTGAAGGAGGGGGACAAGGTGGTTGTGGTCGAGGACCTGATTTCGACAGGTACCAGCAGTCTTGCAGCAGCGACAGCCCTCACAAAGGCAGGAGCCGATGTCATGGGCATGGTGGCCATTTTCTCATATAATTTCAATGTGTCGAGAAGGGCTTTCGAAAATGCCAACATAGAGCTCGACACTCTCACCAACTACGATGCTCTCATAGAAGTGGCGTCCGAGACAGGGTATATAAAGGAGTCCGAAATCGGGCTGCTGAAAGAGTGGAGATTCTCTCCGTCTACATGGGGACAGGAGGCCTGAAGCATGAAAACCGAGATCAAGAGCAAGCACGCTACGGTCTCCAGACCGCCGTATATGCTGTATATGGCATTCGTCGACATGCGTAATTTCTCACAGTTCCTTCCTGAAGACAAACGCAATGAAGTGCAGCTCGAAGCTGACTATGACTCAGTGCATGCTGTCGTCCAGGGCTTCAATGTGGGAGTGAAAGTGGTCGAGAGGGTTCCGTATTCGAGAATTGATTTTGCCGATGACGGCGCCCCGTTCAATTTCGCTGTTTCCATGCATTTCGATGCGGTCCCTGGCGATCCTGAGAAGACTGATTTTTCGGTTGAGGTCCATGCGGAGCTGAACATGATGATGAAGATGATGCTGTCTTCCAGGATTCAGGAGGCTCTGGACAAGATGGTGGACGGGATGGCGGCCAATGGATAACCGTTTCAGGGAATATCTTGAGGATGCAGCAGGAAAGGATGCTGCATCCGTTTTTATGGAGGCACTTGCCGCTCCGGCATCTGTCTCTGTGAGGGTAAACCCGTTCAAATCTGCGCATCTGTCCGACAGGGAGGAAGTCGGAAGGCATTTCGGGGTGGAGGTGTCTTCTGTCCCATGGTGCAGCTGCGGATATTATCTCGGGAAGCGTCCCGAATTCACCCTTGACCCGTATCTCCATGCAGGTGCATATTATGTGCAGGATTCTTCATCGATGTTTGTAGGACACACTGTCCGTGAATGTCTGTCAAGGGTTGAAATCAAGCCTGCATCGAGACCTTTCAGGGTCCTTGATCTGTGTGCCGCCCCCGGAGGGAAGACTACGGACCTCGCTGCATCGTTGCGGAGCGTGTTCGGGGATTCGTTCCTGCTGGTGTCCAATGAAGTCATGAAGACCAGAGCAGGTGTCCTTGCCGACAATGTGGCATTGTGGGGAGACCCGAATGTGATGGTGACCAATGCTGATCCTGCGGCCTTTTCATCCCTTCCCGGCTTCTTCGATATGATAATCGCTGATGTGCCATGCTCGGGTGAAGGCATGTTCAGGAAAGACAGCGGCGCTGTGGAGCAGTGGTCGGTGGAAAATGTGTCGCTTTGCCAGGCGAGACAGAGGCGGATAGTGGCAGATGTATGGCCTTCCTTGACGGAAGGAGGCATCATGATATATTCGACCTGCACATTCAACCGATATGAGGATGACTGCAATGCGGAATGGATATGCAACGATCTTGGCGCGGAGAAATATCCGTTATGGAAGGAGCTTCCACATGAATGGAAAATAATATCCACGGAATACGGGTCTCTGCTTGTTCCGGGGCTGGTTTCTGGGGAGGGGCAGTATTGTGCTGCGGTCCGCAAGATTTCCGCAGTGAATGGACGGGTGAAACAGAGACAGAAAACGGGATGGTCCAGGGAAAGTGTCCCGGACATGTTCAGGATACCGATGAAATATATCCTGAAAGGAGGACTTGTCATAGCTGTGCCTGAAGCTGTTGCAGAAGATGTCATGACTGTCGGGTCGTGCGTAAGGACCATCAGCACCGGATGTGCCGTAGGGGAGAAAAAAGGAACCGTGACAGTACCTTCAGCAGACCTTGCTCTGGATATCATGCTTGATGAGGGTGCATTCTGCGCAGCGGAACTTGATCTGGAGAAGGCCCTGGCATTCCTTCACAGGGATACCATATGTCTTGAAGACAGCCCGAAAGGTTATGTGAAAGTATGCTATGACGGCCTTCCTCTCGGTTTTGTCAAGAATCTCGGAAGCAGGTGCAACAATATGCTCCCTCAGGGCAGAAGAATACGGATGGATGTCCGCCTTGCAGGCAAGTCCGGACGATGAAAATAAAATTGCTGAATATGAAAAATTTATTGCTGGTATTGGCCATGCTCCCGGTCTGGGCGTCTTCCTATGCGATGTCCGAGCCTGTGGATTCGGTGGCATCAAAAGAATATTCCGATAGATATGACATGCTCGTGTCCCGTCTGGGTGTGGCCGGAGTAGGAATCGAAACTGTCCTTGACAACTGGGCGAAGGTGGACCCGGACAACCGCAAAATGCTTCTCGCGAGATACAGCTATTACCTTACCAAGGGACAGACGACAGTCGTGGTGGACAAGCCGGGGAGGAAATATCTCGGGAATGCCCCCCTGTTCAGCCTGAAAGATTCCACGGGAGCAAATGTCAATTATTTCGAGGAAACAGTTTATGACGATTCCCTGTTTGCGATGGCACTCAGAAATATCGACAGGGTGATAGACCTTTATCCGCATGATCTGGATCTGCAGTTCGTCAAGGCTGCCGCCCTGCTTTCTTACGAAAAGGACAGCCCTGACATGGCTTTGGTGTGCCTTGACGGGATGGCTGACAGGTACTATTCAGACAGGGGCGCAGACTGGAAATTCGAGGAGGATACTGTGGATGACGAGTTCTTTGAAGGAGCTGTGCAGGAATATTGCTATACTTTCTTCAATATAGCGTCACAGCCTTCATATGTGGCTTTCAAGCTGCTGTCGGAGAAAATGCTTGAGCATGCGCCGGATTCCCCAGTGTTCCTCTCCAATCTGGGCTCATATTATTTTGTGGTGGAGAAAGACACCAAAAAGGCTATGAAATATTACAGGAAAGTCCTCAAAATCGACCCTGAGAACTATTCTGCCGTAAAAAATATCATTCTCATCTGCAGACAGAACGGCAATGTAAAGGAAGAGTTGAAGCATCTTCCTGTTCTCATGGAGGTGTCTCCTGATGAATCCGAGCGTTTTGCCGCAAAGGCGAGGATAGACGCATTGTCGTCAAAGAAAAGGTAGTCATGGGGAAAATACTTTCGATATTCAAGGATTGGATGCTCCCGATAGCAATGCTGGCCGGGGCTATGATATACCTTATATATATAAACATTCCTGCACTTTCTCCTGCAGGACCGGTCCTGTACCATATCGTGACATTCCTGCAGCCTTTCCTGCTTTTCGTGCTCCTTTTCCTGGCATTCTGCAGGATCTCTCCCAAAGACATGAGACCGCGCAAATGGCATCTGTGGCTCCTGTGTTTCCAGACACTGTCTTTCGTCGCTTTGGCTGTCATGGAAATATTCCTTCCCGGGGATTACTGGAAAGTCCTGCTTGAAAGCGCAATGCTGATGCTGATATGTCCTACTGCAACGGCAGCGGCGGTGGTTACTGCGAAACTCGGGGGTGACGGACCGGGAATCACGACATACCTTATCCTCATCAATCTGGTCACCGCCATTTCAGTGCCGCTTGTGGTCCCTCTTGTCCATCCTTCTTCCGAGATGACATTTCTCGTGTCGTTGAGCATGATAATGGCAAAGGTCTTCCCTCTGCTGATATGCCCGTGCATACTTGCATGGATTGTCCGTTTCACTATGCCAAAGCTTCACAGGAAAATAGTAAGATACGAGGACCTGCCTTTCTATATCTGGGCGGTGAACCTGATGCTGGCGATACTGATGACGACACGGTCAATCGTACACAGCACAGTCCCTGCAGGGTATCAGATAGGTATAGCGGCCGTGTCTTTGGCGTGCTGCGCCTTGCAGTTCTGGGCCGGCAGGATGATAGGGAAACGGTATGGGGCATCCGTGACGGCGGGGCAGGCTCTCGGACAGAAGAACACTGTCTTTGCCATATGGATGGGCTATACTTTCATGACTCCGGTCACATCCATTGCTGGCGGTTTCTACAGTATATGGCACAATGCCTTCAACAGCTGGCAGCTTTATCGCAAAAGGCATGGAAGGCAGAGTTAAATAATGTATATTTGTCCGGTTTTATCCGGTATTTGTAATGAAGTTAATTTTTTGTGATATGAAAAAAACAGTGTTTATGATCATGACAGTGATGGCAGCCGTGTCATGCGGCGGCCGTGGGGAGAAGGTGCCTGCAATAGACATTACCAATTTCGACACTTCCGTTGCACCGTCGGAGGATTTCTACCGCTATGCGACAGGAGGCTGGCAGCAGAAGAATCCTTTGAAACCTGAATATTCGAGGTTCGGGTCTTTCGACATGCTCAATGAAAACAACCAGAAAAGGCTGAACGACCTTTTTGTCAGCATGCAGGACATGAAGACTGTGCCTGGAAGTTCTGACCAGAAGATTGCGGACCTGTACAGGATGGCCATGGATTCCACAAGACTCAACAGCGAAGGAGCCGCTCCTTTGAAGCCGTATATCGATGATGTGATGTCTGTCGGTGACAAGGAATCTCTCATATTGAAAATTGCTGAGATACACAAGAATGGCGACAACCCGTTCTTCGGAGTATATGTCTCTTCCGATGCGATGGACAGCGACAGCAATGTGCTTTACCTGGACCAGAGCGGACTGGGCATGGGCGACAGGGATTATTATATCGACCCTGCCAATGCGGCTCTGAAGGAAGGTTACAGGAACTTCCTTGTGAAAGTCCTCACTCTTGCCGGTGTGCCTGATGCAGAAAAGGTCGCTGACGATGCTGTCGAGGTAGAGGAGAACATTGCAGAGGCTTCATGGAGCAAAGTCCAGATGAGGGATGTCCAGAAAATGTACAATCCTATGTCTTCAGAGCAGATAGGCAAGGCATATCCGTCTCTCAAGTTCCCTGCATACCTTGAAGCTATGGGAATAGCTCCGCAGGAAAAGGTGATAGTAGGGGAGCCTTCATATTTCAAGGCTATCGACAGGTATATTTCAAAGACTCCTGTGGAGAAGCTGCGCAACTATCTTCTCGGTCAGGTGGTGAAAGGGGCCTGCAGCTCGCTGAGCGATGACTTTTATATGGCATCATTCGAGTTCTTCCAGAAACAGATGGCAGGCGTCAAGGAGCCTAAGGCAAGGTGGAAAAGGGCGATGTCCGTACCTAACAGCATACTTTCCGAGGCTGTAGGCAAGATGTATGTGGACAGATATTTCTCTCCGGAAGACAAGGAGAGGATGTCGGAGATGGTTGCCAATATCCAGGCTGCCCTGAGCGAGCATATCGCATCTCTTGACTGGATGTCTGATGCAACGAAAGCCAAGGCTCAGGAAAAGCTCTCAAACTTTACCGTCAAGATAGGCTATCCGGACAAATGGAAGGATTACAGCACATTGACCATCGATCCTGCTTTGTCATATTATCAGAATATGGTATATGCAATGAACTGGTATTCAGAGGACAATCTGTCAAAGCTCGGAAAGCCTGTGGACAAGGCCCAGTGGTACATGAGCCCTCAGACAGTGAACGCATACTACAGCCCTACTTCCAACGAGATATGTTTCCCTGCAGCTATCCTGCAGCCTCCTTTCTATAATCCGGATGCTGATGATGCAGTCAATTACGGGGCAATCGGAGTGGTGATAAGCCATGAGATGACCCACGGGTTCGATGACCAGGGAAGACATTTCGACAAGGACGGCAACATGACTGACTGGTGGACTCCAGAAGATGCTGCTGCTTTCAAGGCAAAGACAGATATTCTTGTAGAGCAGTTCAACGAGGTGGAAGTCCTTCCTGGAATGCATGCCGATGGTGCCCTCTGTCTTGGGGAGAACATTGCCGACCAGGGCGGACTCAGGGTAGCTTATACTGCAATGAAGAATTCCTTCGCAGGAGTCGAACCTGCTCCGATTGACGGCTTCACTGCAGAGCAGAGATTCTATCTTGCATATGCCACACTCTGGGCACAGAATATCACTGACGAGGAAATTGCAAGGCTCACAAAGCTCGATGTCCATTCGCTCGGCAACAACAGGGTCAATGTGACATTGAAGAATATCGACACTTTCTTCGATGCGTTCGGAATCAAGGAAGGGGACAGGATGTTCCGTCCTGAATCCGAAAGGGTAGTGATCTGGTAGCAATTCCTGATGATGGATGTGTCACTGTTCATAGCTTCCCGTCTCAGGTTCAAGGGAAAGATAGCGATGATATGCATCGCTGTCAGTTTCCTTGTGATGATAGTCGCTGTGGCGGTCTCATCCGGATTCAGACATGAAATCAGGGACGGACTGGCATCTCTTTCCGGAGATGTGCAGCTCACTCCCGTAGATATGAACTATATAGGGGGGACATCGCCTGTGGGCAGATATCCCTCCTATATTGATGATATAGCATCCCTGGATGGGGTGGAAGAGATAGCTCCTGTAGTGTACAGGGCCGGAATCATAAGGAATGAAGGGAATATTCAGGGTGTCGTGTTCAAGGGCAGCGGCTCTTCCCGTGCCGATTCGTTGGGGACATTGGAAGTCTCGGTCCCTGAGCGTCTGGCTTCCATCCTTTTGCTTGAGCAGGGAGATGACATGCTGGCGTATTTCATTGGTGAGAGAGTCAGGGCAAGGAAGTTCAAGGTGGCTTCAGTATATCCGTCTCTTGTGGAATCCGATGATATGCTTGTGGTATATGCGAGACTTGCCGACATGCAGAGGCTGAACGGATGGACAGAAGACCAGGTCTCGGCCTTCGAAATAATTCTGGACAAGTCTTGCCGGGATGTCAGGTCCATGGATGCCATTGCGGATGAGATAGGATACATGGCATATTCCAGGGCTTCCGAAGAGGATGACACTGTGGTTTCCGTCTCCGCTGTCGAGAAATACCCTCAGCTGTTCGACTGGCTCAACCTCATAGATTTCAATGTGCTGTTCATCCTGATACTGATGACGGCAGTGGCTGGATTCAATATGATTTCGGGGCTTCTCATCATGCTGTTCGAGCATATTTCCACAATAGGCCTGCTGAAGTCTTTGGGGATGACGGACAGGTCAATCGCAAAGATTTTTCTTGCGAGCTCTTCTGCAATAGTGCTGAAAGGGATGATTGCCGGAAACATTCTTGCATTTGCCTTCTGTGCTGTCCAGGGGATGACACATATGATAGGACTGGACCCGTCCAATTATTTCGTATCATTTGTCCCGGTCCATATCGACCCTGTCATGGTGCTGCTTGCAGATGCAGTTTCCTATGCAGTGATCATGCTGCTTCTTCTGATTCCTTCCCTCTTTATCGCAAAGGTAGACCCTGCCAGGACCATCAGCGTCAAGTAATGCCTGTCAGGCTTCCGGGCAGATTTCGCAGAACGCGTTGTAGATGTCCATTATTTTGGAGACATAGTTAATTGTCTCCGTACCCCTGAACCTTCCGGACCTCAGAGTGTCGTTGTAGGTGAACGAGTATTTTCTCATGGAAGGGATGATCTTTACGATTTCCTCCCATCTTGTGTTGTCGAGCTCCTGCATCCCGGCGAATATCCGGCAGTCTGTTATCCTCCTTTCCCCTGCGTTGTAGGACGCCAGGGTGAAGTTGATTCTTTCCTCCTCGCTGAAATCTTCGGAAGAAAACCGTTTTTGTATCCTTGCAAGATGCTTTGTCCCTGCAATGATGTTCTGCTCCGGATCAAGGAGGTCGGTGATACCGTAATATTCCGCAGTTGCAGGCAGCACTTGCATCAGTCCTGTCGCCCCTCTGGACGAGGAAGTGTTGATAGAGTACCTCGATTCCTGATAAATTATGGCTGCAAGCAGTCTCCAGTCCCACCCGAGCTCGGATGCATGCTTTCGTATCAGCTTGTCGTACGGGCTTATACGGCAGGACAGGCTGCCCCTCGCAAGTCTTTTGAAAGGATCATACTGGCTGTAGAACCTGTTCCGGAGGTCATTGTAGTCCCTTGTCCCGATAAAGGAGTTGAGCCACAGGTTGATGTCCTTCATCTCGGCGTTCCTGTCGGCCCTCAGGAACCAGGCGCAGTAGTAGTCCACATTCCTGGATTTTCTTATAAGAGGGTTGTCCAGCGAGTCTGATGCGACCCTGACGAGAATGTCGATTGCCCCGCAGCTCAGCGAGTCCAGGTAGTCTTCCCCGTCTTTGGCAGTTGTAATGTTGATTTTACAGCCTATCTCGGAGGCATATTCTTTCAGAAGCTCGTAGTTGAACCCGGCCTTGAGCCCGTGTCTGGAATACATGTCGCTTCCCGTGTCTATGACGCATTCGATCTCACCTTCGGCAAAGGCCCGGGATGTATCCGCCTTTTCAAGGAAAAGACCCCGTTCTTCGGAAGGGATGACGAAAAGCAATGCTATGACCAGTATAATGCAGGTCAGTGACTGTATCTTGTTATCCATTTATCTTACCATGTTCTGGCTTGTCTGACCGGTCTGCATTGATTTTCCGGTCCGTGAGGTGCTGCCGCCTCCGACGCTGGCATTTTTGCCAGGCTGGATGTAGAAAGGCCAGAATATACCCACCTTGATGGCTCTCTGGGAGTTGATGTAGTGGTGGGCGCTGAAGTAGTCCGCCTGATCATTAGGCCATCCCATGCCTATGTTGATGACCTTGATGAAAATGCAGGCTCTTTTCCACTGTATGTTCAGGAAAAGGTCTATGTTCGGACAGTTGCCGTACAGCTCTTCCTTTTGGTTGTGGAACACTCCGAGTGCAGGGTTGTATGCCGGAGCATACCATTTTGTGGTGAATCTTCCGTCCGCTCCGATCTGCATCTGCATCACATTCTTCACCACATCGAACTGCAGATAATATCTGAAGTCGAGCGCCAGCATCGGCAGAGGCATGACATCAGGGTTCGAAGACAACTGGAACAGTGCCCTGTGGTCGAGGTGGAATTTCCAGAGCCTGAAATCCTTTTTCAGGTATGCTGTCATGACACTCATCGGGGTGCTGTTCTGCTGTACTATGCCGTTGGTGTCATAGTAGATGTTGTTCCCGAGCAGGGCATATCCGAACATGCCTTCCAGCCTCCATCTCGGGATTGTCACACGCCCTTCTATCTTCGTGGTGGATATTTTCCCGAAATTATTGCTCCATCTGAAATGGTTGGAGAACAGCTGCTGCTGGTAATGGTCCGGCTCTTCGAGGCTTGTCTCGAAATGCGCGCTGACTGTCAGAGGGCTGCTCTTGTCTCTCCTGAACGGATATGCGCTTGCGGAAAGGTTGGCGCTTATCCCGAAATCATTGATTTCATGTCCGAGGAAGGTATATCTGCCGGTGGCATCCCAGGTAAAGTACTTCTTGTACTGTCCCTGTGCCCCTGCATAGATATACATCGAATTCTGGACTGTATTGTTCCTGGTGCTCAGGAATGTGTTCGGAGTGAAATCGTAATAGTTGAGGAGCTTGTCTCCTATACCGACATCGAGTTTCGAGACAATCCCGTCGGCTTTCCATGGCTGGAGCCTCAGGTAAATCCTGTTCTCGAACTTCATCACCCTCATTGAGTCTGCGCTTGAAACAGGGTTGATGAAATAATTGTCATAGAATCCTCTCCCTGCCTCGTCGTTCAGCCCGATATTGTCGGCATAGTTTCTCGTGTATACCGAATATTCGGAGCTGTGCCCGATAAATGCGGAAGTGATGTTCCTGTCAAGGCTGTCTGCGGCGGCCTCGGCTTCAGCCTTTGCTGCTTCTTCCTCATGCAGGGCCGCAATGGCGATACTGTCACCGGAAGCAAGAATGCTGTCTCTTCTGGCGCGTTCCGCCTTTCTCTCCTTTGCCTTGCCTTTGCCTATGTCATATATGAAATCGAACGGAATCCTGTATGACTGGTCGAGGAAGACCGTGTTCTGTTTGATTTTGCTGCGGGCGTCGGTGAGGGCTACTTCTATTTCCTTGGCATCGACGGTGGTGTCCCTTATCCAGAAATTGTCGGTAATTCCACCGTTTTCAGTCCTCGTGACCTTGTTGTAGATGTATCCTGCATGCATCAGATATCTTTTCCCGAGATAGTTGGTGGAGGCGACGAAGGTCCTGTTGTCGGTGTCTTCGTTCTGCAGCATTCCCTTCCCTCCGAAACGGTGATATTCGATGGTTACATTCCATTCCGGGAGAATGTTCTGGGTCGTGAGTATCTTGATGTTGGACTCTTCCTTTTCGTCTGTTGCAAACAAGGTACCCCAGTATGCAAGCTCCGTGTAAGGAGTCTTGGTGTTGTACATCGGCAGGTTCTCAGGAGTGTAGCTGTAGACCTGGTATGGGGTGAAGAAGAATGCATCTGAATTCTCCCTCTTGAAGAAGTCGTATTCCTGTGCAGCTGAACCCGATACCCCCAGTGTCGTGGCGTTGAGATCTTTCTTGAATACAGGAGAATCGTTGAAATGGTAATTATAGGTGGTATCGTATTCAAACAGCCTGACATTGTTGAAGTCCCTGTCATGTGTCCAGGTAATCATCCTCTTGTATTGCATGGAGTCAGGCACGGCGTAGGTCTCCAGTATTCTCGGAGTCGCCTCGATGATGCTGTCCTTGACCGCCCTGATGCTGTCCGCCCTTTCGAGTTTGGCCATTGCTGCGGCCATCCTTGCAGGCAGCTGCTGCTCATAGTCATATTTTTTGCGTTCCCTTTTTGTGAGGGAGTTGTACCATGCGTTGAATTTGGCCTGCGCCACCTCGGATGAATCCTTGAAGTAGAGAGAGTCGAATTTCATCAGCTCTATGGTGTCTTCTGCCGCAAGAAGGGAGTCCCTGGTCTCTATCCTCGTGACAGAATCGCGCAATGCAATGAAATACTTGAATTTAAGAGGGTCCGTCTCTCTGAGGGAATCAGGGACGACAATGGTGTCTCTCGGGGAAATGGTAGCGGTGCTGTCTGTCCCGGCTGTTATGGATGTGTCTGCCGGGAACAGGAATGTTGCTGTGTCGTCAGCGGAAGCAATGCTTTCTCCCAATGAAATGGTCGTGTCGGCAGGGGATAATGCCGTTGAGTCGACTTCTGTAAGGAAAAGGGAATCCTGAAGCTTTACAGAACGGGAAACCCTCCCCATGTCAATCCCGAAAGACTGGATGGCGGCAAGCCCTACAAACAAGGACGGGAGCAATATTTTACCTGTCCATTTCTTCATAGAAACCTACAAAGATAGTCAAAAGCCCGTTGCGATGCAAGCGTCTGTGAGGATTATACCGTTGAATCCTACTTTTTTCAGGTCTCCGATTGCCTGGTTGGCATATTGTCCACTGTCTATGCAGCAAATGTATACATCGTTGATATCCAGCAGTTCCAACACTTCCGACAGACTTTGTCCGGCAGTGTTTGCCGCATCGGCGACGGAAAGTTTTCCGTTTTCAGTGTTGAATGAAAGTTCCTCTGAAACATAGGGCTTCAACGGATCAGGCATTTCTGCCTCATGTGCCATGCTTCCGCCGACGAAAAGAATAGGGAATGTATCCAGAATCTCGGCTTCATCCCCATGCTGGCCTGCCGTAGCCTTGTCTATGAATCTGACTGCTCTGCTGACGCTCTCTTCAGTGTGCCTGCATGCAGGGCTTCCGTCAGTGAAATCATTGTGCATGTCTATTATGACAAGCGCTGTCCCTCTGTCTGTCTTCATTATTTGATGCTGAAGTTGTTGATTTCTTCCACAAGACGATCTATAATTGTCATTTTGAGGTTGTACAGATCATCTGAAATGTCCACTTTATAGTAATGGGGATTGATGAGCCTTCTTTCGCTCGGGCTGAAATGGCGGAGAGTGTTGTTGTAATACTCTTTCTTCTCGAATATGTCATGCGGCTGTACACAGCGTTTGCCGTCTTTCATCACCTGATGCTGCAGGGCGTGGACGGTATATGACCCTGATTCGAAAGTCTTGAACTTGTACCTGTCGTATTCGTCGCAGATGGTGAATGTCTCTCCGGCCTCGATTTTACGGGAGAGGGAATCTCCTCTGAGGCATGTGACATCGGCCTTGTATATCTCACCCTTTTCAGGATCGTTTTTCATTATCCTGTAGGTAATCTGGAATCCCGGGTTTATGAGCTTTGCCTTGTCCTCGGACCTTTTCAGCACAGGCATGCCGTCGAGCTGTACAAGCTTGTATACATTGCCGAAGCATGGATTGGTCTTGCTCGTGGCGATTGCGTCTCCGACCCCATATGAGTCAATCTTTGCCCCCTGTCTCTCAAGATCCGAGATTATGTATTCGTCCAAAGAGTTGGTGGCGAATATCTTGCATTTCTTGAAGCCGTTCTCGTCGAGAATTTTCCTGCATTCTATGGAGAGGTATGCAAGGTCTCCGCTGTCGAGGCGGACTCCATATCCGTACTGGTAAGAATCGTCTATGCCGTTCTCCCTGTACGCCCTCATGGCATTGAGTATGCCGCATTTCAGGGTGTCGTATGTGTCGATCAGAAGTATCAGAGGTTCGTTTTTGTGGGTCTTGATGTAAGTCGAGAACGCCTCATGTTCCCCTTCTACGGAGCATCCGAAAGAAGTCACATAGCTGTGGGCCATCGTCCCTGTGGAGCTGCATCCGAACATCACCCCTGTGAGAATGTTCGAGGTGTTGGCGCAGCCTGCTATTATTGCAGCCTTTGCCCCGTATGTCGCTGCCCATGGACCGTGGGCGCGGCGGGACCCGAATTCGCTTACCGGTCTGTCGGTCGCCCTGCATACCCTCGATGCCTTGGTCGCTACGGCCATCTGGTGGTTCATTATGCACAGGAGCGGAGTTTCCAGCACCTGGGCTTCTATCAGAGGGGCTTCTACGGTGATGACAGGCTGTGAAGGGAAGACTATTTCTCCCTCGCGCATTGCATATACATTGCCCGTGAATTTCATGGAGCTCAGATAACCCCTGAAATCCCTGTATTCTTCGCCGGGAAGGAATTTCTCGAAAAAATCAGGAGACATGTTCCCGAGATTCTCTATCATCTCCATTACTTCGTCAATGCCGCTTACTACAGCCCAGTTGTTGTTTTCCGGGGCTTTGCGGTAGAACATGTTGAATATTGCGATGCTGTCTTTCTTTCCGCAGTCGAAGAAAGACTTGCCCATCGTGTACTGGTATTTGTCAGAACAGTAAGAAATATCCATGATTATCCTGTAAAATTTTACAAATGTAAGTTTTTTAATGGAACTATTCAGTAATTTTGTGATTTATATGGCAAAAATTTATGGATACGAAACTTTACTCTCTATTTACTGAATATTTTGGATTCGAGCCGGACTCCTGTGAGCGGCTTTCCGGAGCAGGAAGCAACAGGCAATATTACAGGCTTGAGGGGAATGGCGTTTCAGCGATAGGGGTATCGGGGACTGACATACATGAAAATGAGGCTTTCATCGGGATAGGCAGGCATTTCAAGTCCAGGAATCTGAATGTGCCTGAGATATATTCCGTGAGCCGGGACGGGATGTGCTATATCCAGGAGGATTTGGGGGATGTGAGCCTGTATGATGCAGTGTCTTCCGGGCGTGCTGCTGCTTCATCGTCCATGCTGGGAGGGGAGGATGTCGCTGCGGCATATTCCGCAGAAGAAAGGGCGCTGCTGCTCAGGACAGTATCGGTGCTTCCGGAAATCCAGATAAAAGGAGCTGAAGGGCTCGATTTCGGATGCTGCTATCCCGTGAAGGAGTTCGATGCCAGATCGGTGATGTTCGACCTCAATTATTTCAAATATTGCTTTCTGAAGACTTCCGGGGTGGAATTCGATGAAATGAAGCTTGAGGATGATTTCGAATCCCTCAGGGACAGGCTTCTGTCTGTGGACGGATATGGTTTCATGTACCGCGATTTCCAGGCAAGGAATGTGATGCTGCGAGGTGGGGAGCCGTTTTTCATAGATTTCCAGGGAGGCAGGAAAGGTCCTGTTCATTATGACCTGGCTTCATTCGTATGGCAGGCGAAGGCATGCTATCCTGCAGACCTGAAGGAAGAGATGTTGTCGGAATATTTGAGGGCCCTGAGGGAATTCATGGATGTGGATGAACGGAAATTCCGCGAAGATCTGAGATATTTCGTGCTTTTCAGGATGATGCAGGTGCTCGGGGCATACGGGCTCCGGGGCAGATTTGAAAAGAAAAGGCATTTTATCGAAAGCATTCCTTACGCCATGGCGAATCTTGAGGATTTCCTCAGGACGCCTGTTCCAGAATGTCCTTATCTGACCGAGGTCCTTGGGCGGTTATTGTCCGGATACGAGGAGGAGAGACGCTTGGGGCAGAACGCCATGGACGGACGGCTTATTGTCTCTGTCACCAGCTTCTCATACAGGAAAGGTATCCCTGAAGATCCCGGCGGAAACGGGGGAGGATATGTTTTCGACTGCAGGTCAATCGACAATCCGGGGAAATATGAAGAATATAAAAGTTCTACCGGAATGGACGTGAATGTGGTGGAATTCCTTGAAAACCGCAGCAATGTGAAGGACTTCCTGGATAGTGTATACCGTCTTGTGGACAGCCATGCAGAGAAGTTCCTGTCCAGAGGATTCACTCATTTGTCCGTATGTTTCGGATGCACAGGTGGCCAGCACCGGTCGGTCTACTGCGCGGAAAAGATGGCCGGGCACCTCGTTTCAAGATTCGGGGACAGGCTGTCTGTGGAGCTGTGGCACAGGGAGCAGGGCATTAGAAAAAGATTTTAAATGATGCAGGTATGAAAGCCATGATATTCGCCGCCGGTCTGGGTACCAGGCTCAAGCCATTGACCGACAGGATTCCCAAAGCTTTGGTTGAAGTGGGAGGTGTGCCGCTTGTAGCCCTGGTTATAGGCAGACTCAAATCATTCGGATACGACGATATAGTCGTGAATGTCCATCATTTTGCGGATATGGTGGAAGACTACATCCATTCCATGGATGATTTCGGGGTGAAGATTAGATTTTCGGACGAGAGGGACTGCCTGTTCGACACAGGAGGCGGAATCCTGAAAGCCCGTCCCCTGCTGGAGGGCGAAGGGCATTTCCTTGTGCATAATGTGGACATATTGTCCGATGCCGACCTGGACGGTTTTGCCCGGGCTTCCGGACAGAATTCGATTGCTTCCTTGCTGGTGAGCAGGCGCAAGGCTTCCAGATACCTCCTGTTTGACAGGGAAATGCGGATGACTGGCTGGATGAATGCATCTACAGGTGAAATCAGGGGGCGTAAATCAGATGACGGTGCAGCTGTCTCTTATACACATCTCCGAGCCCACGAGACACTTCGGT
>JADIMD010000100.1 GCA_017695015.1 Candidatus Cryptobacteroides faecigallinarum
TTTATCTCTAAACAGGTAAATGACAAGGTAATACAGGGCCACCCCTCCTATCGCCGCCAGCCCGGCATAAACTTCGTGCTCGGTAACGGACGACAAAGATAATATTAAAATCATTAAGATGAGCAAAGGAATTACATAAGATATCCATACCGCTTTCATACCCATGGATTTCTTGAGCATCACGAGCACCTCATCCCCGACTTTGTACGAAGCATACGGGTCTGTCGGGACCATGATTATTTTCTGTTTTTCATCTGCCACGCCGCACATGCTCTTCGCATGACAGGCAGCACATGCAGACTGGGCGACAATCTCGACCGTCGTGAACTCGGGAGTCATCTCCAGTACCGTCCCTGTATGTGAAATCTCATTCTTTGCCATAATTCAGATTTTATCTTTTGCTTACTAATGCCGTGAAAGGATGTTTGAGTCCGGAGTATTCAGCGAGCCTGCCTGATGCCGTACCGACAAGGATCGGCGCCTCGAACATCAGGGGAATCCTGTTGTCATCGTCAGAGATCCAGATGATCATGTCCTCTTCTCCTGTGAAGACCTCACCTGCAAGGAGTTTGGCTGCAAACTTTATGGTCTTCACCGTCCCGAGCCCCTTTATCTTCTTAGTCTCCCTTCCGAGCAGGATGAAATACACATTGTATACATCATCATCTATGGCAAAGGTCATCGGATAGCGGACGCCCGGAGCCACCGCATCGAAATCCATGTTACGCGCCATGAAGAAAAGGGCAGGAAGGTCATAGGTACAATGGTCGAGAGGGAGCTGGACATATCTCTGCCCCGAACTGGAAGTGAAGACATCAGCAGCAATCACCGGCTCGGGCATATCCCACATGTAGTTATATGTGTTCATGGCCCTGTATCTGCCCTCCCGTGTATTTCTTGTGAACTTTAAAGGCACTATGCCGTCAGCAGAAAACCATGCCTGGAAATCTTCCCTCACCTTGAAAAGCAGGTCATACCAGCTGACAGTCTTGCCGTATACGGCACAATGGAAGACTTTTTCCCCGTTGATTCTGAGAGTGTCCAGGTCCACAGTTGCGACCCCCACATCGGAATTGATCACTCCCCAGGAATAATGGACAGTGAACTTCAGATGTTCTCCTGCCTGGTATGCAAGGCTGTCTTCCGCAAGGCTTATTACCGGGACACATCTGCCGCGCATGTCCGCCTCCGAGCTGCCAGAAGACTGCTTTTCCTGGGCCCGGGCATGTATCCCTTCGAGAAGAAGGGCAGAAAGGAAGAGTATCCTGAAAATTTTCTTCATTGTCCTGCCAAACGAAAATCAGACGAAATCAGGGTTAGGACCGAAATCGGAGCTGTCTGACGGAAAATCGGATGCTCCTCCTGCCATATCGGAAACAGGGACATAGGAACGGCTGCCGGATTCAAAGGATGAACTTTGTGCAATAAGGGAATTCTCCATGTCCACAAAGCGGACTTCAGACTTGCGGAACATCAGGTCTATGTCTGCAATTTCACCGTTCCTGTGCTTCGCAATGATGAGCTGGGTCTTTCCGGCATCATCTGGATTCTCGGAAAGGGCCTGGTAGTCAGCCCTGTGTATAAACAGGACCATATCTGCATCCTGCTCGATGGATCCCGACTCTCGCAGGTCGCTCAGCAAAGGACGGCCGTTGGACCCCTGCCTGTTTACGGCAGTTCGGTTCAGCTGTGAAAGCGCTATGATAGGCACATTGAGTTCCTTTGCCGTAGCCTTTAGTGTCCTTGAAATTGCCGCGACTTCCTGTTCCCTGAGTCCGCGAAGTTCGGCCGGGCCCTGCATAAGCTGAAGATAATCGACTATTATCAGCCTTATGCCCTTCTGGTTCACAAGCCTCTTTGCCTTGGAACGGAATTCCATGACCGGAAGACCCGGAGTGTCGTCGATATAAAGAGGGGCTTTGGACAGGTTCTTCAGTTTCTGCTCCAGCTGCACCCATTCATACGGCTCAAGTTTGACACCACCCTTTATCTTGTCTGCCTCAAGACCGGTCTCAGACACCATCATTCGCTTTACGAGCTGGATTGCAGGCATCTCAAGAGAGAAAAAGGCAACTGGCATATGGTGATCCACTGCCGCATTTCTCGCCACATTCAGCACAAATGCGGTCTTACCCACAGAAGGCCTCGCCGCAAGTATTATCAGGTCTGACGGCTGCCATCCGAAAGTTATCTTGTCAAGTGACGGGAATCCTGAAGGGACACCGCTCAGGCCTGTCGACTCCTGGAGTCTTTCGATATCGGATATCGCAAGAGTGATCACAGAGCCTATCTCCTGCACATCCTTCTTCACATTGTTCTGAATGGCACCGAATATCTTGGTCTGTGCCATGTCGATCAGCGTGTCCACATTGATGCTCTCGTCATAGGCATCTTTGAGGATCGTGTATGAAGCAGTAATCAGATCCCTCTGGATGCACTTCTGCTTCAATATTTTGATATAGAATTCGATATGTGCCGCTGCTCCTATCTTCTGGGAAAGCTGCGCAAGCACGACCGGTCCTCCGACCGCATCAAGATTGCCATCAGCCCTGAGCTGCTGGGACACGGTAAGAGGGTCGATGGACACATGGGAATTGACCAGATGGAGCATGGCTTCGAATATCATCCTGTGCTTCTCGCTGAAGAAACACCCTGATGTCAGCTCCTCCATCGCGTCATCCACGCAGTTCGGCTCCACCAGGAGCGCCCCGAGGACAGCCTCTTCAACATCAAGAGCTTGAGGCGGTCTGTTGCCCATCTCAAGCCCTAATGTATCCAGATTGACAGTTTGAGACCGTCTTCTCCTTTTCCCGTCAGATGATGCCGGCATATTATTCGAAATCAGGATTTACCAGTATCCTGCCGCAATATTCGCAGATGATCATCTTCCTGTTGGATGCGATGTCGATAAGCCTCTGCGGAGATATGGTGCTGAAACATCCACCGCATGCATTGCCATTGAACACAGACACCACTGCAAGGTGGTTGTTACTGCTGTTCCTGATATGGTTGTATGCGCTCATTGTCCTTTCGTCGATCTTCGCCGCACACTCATCCCTCTGGGCACGGAGCTTCTCCTCTTCCTTGGAAGTGGACTCTACGATTGTAGCAAGCTCCTGCTTCTTTGCCTTCAGGTCATCATTCCTTACGGCAAGCTTCTCCTTGATCGCCTCTATATCGGATTTCTTTGCGGAAATGAGTTCCTTGGTCTCGCCGATATTCTTTTCCGCTATCTGCCTGAGCAGGTCCAGATTCTCGATTTCCTTGGTGAGAGAATCGTATTCCCTGCTGTTAGCCACATGATTCACCTGAGCCATGTACTTTTCGATTGAAGCGTCATATTCCACAATCTGGTTCTTGTATTCAGCGATTTTCTTGGTAGACTCTTCTATCTGCGTGTTGATGCCCGATATCTTGGCTTTCATGTCGGCAATCTCGTTCTCGAGATTCTCCACTTCAATCGGGAGCTCCCCCCTGAGCTGAAGTATCTTGTCAATCTCAGTATCAATGAGCTGAAGCGAATACAGGGTTTTCAGCTTTTCCTCTACGCTGAGATCCGAATCCGCGAAATTCTTCTGGATTGAAACGAAGGTCTCCCTCTGGTCAATAGGAGTTTCTATTTTCTTTGTCTTTTTAGCCATATCGCTTAAAAATAATATACAGGGTTACTATACAAATTCTCCGTAATGCGGACTGCAAAGGTAGGAAAATTTTTCCGTATCAATGAAAATAAAATTTGAACTATGTCCAATTCACTTTCATAATGACCTATATCCATGAGCATGAAGCCTTCAGGAGTGAAGAAATGATGGTAGGATATGTCTCCCGAAATATACAGCTGGGCTCCCGAAGATATGGCCTTGTCCACCAGCGAACCTCCTGCCCCTCCGCACAGCGCGACCTTCTCTATCTTACGGTCAAGCGGACGGGAACACCGCAGTCCCTTGAGGGCGAAACGGTCTTTTACGACCGATATCATAGTCTCCGGGTCAAGCGGTTGCGGAAGATAGCCTGTCACACCAAGCCCGACACCATCCCCCTCGGAATCAAGGACTTCAATGTTTTCAAGCCCGAGCTTCCGGGCCATCGCCCAGCTTACGCCTCCCGTCACCTTGTCAGCAGAAGTATGCGCAGCATATACGGAAATCCCCGCCCGCACCGCCTTCATCACCGCCAGTCCGACCGGATCATCAGGGGAAATCTTCTTCAGACCCGAAAAGATAAGCGGATGATGGGTGACAATCATGTCTGCACCGCACGTCACAGCCTCATCCACAAGTTCCGGAGAACAGTCAAGCCCGAGAAGCACGGAAGACACTTCATTGTCGGCAGAACCTATGCACAATCCGCTGTTGTCCCACTTCTCCTGAACGGACAATGGGGCGAAATCTTCAATCACTTTTATGACATCAGCGACTTTCATATATAATATAAGGTATATGATCACAAAGTCCGGCGGATTTCTTCAAGCTGGGAACGCATCCTTTTCAGACATTCAACCACCTTGACCGTATTGTCCACCTTGGCGGTCTCGTTCTGCAGCCTCTTGGCAGCCCCCTCCAGAGTCATTCCGCATTCCCTTACAAGGAAATGTATCCTCTTGAGCATCTCTATATCCTCCGCAGTATACATCCTGTTACCCTTGGCATTGCGTCTCGGATGGAGGAACTTGGGGAACGAATCCGACCAGAAACGGACCAGCGAGACATTCTCCCCGAGAATATCCGCAGCCTCTCCAATACTGTAATACAATTTATCCATGGTATAATCAATCCATCGACTGTCCAGTCGTCACAGACATGATGAGGATGTCCGCATAGGCATACGGGTCCACCTCCCCGAAGAAATAATTGACGGGATCCAGCAGCTCGCCGTCCTTCTCTATCTCATAGTGAAGATGCGGAGCTATGGTCATTCCGGAAGTCCCCACCTCGCCGACCACAGTATGCTCGTCCACCTTCCTCCCCCTTGCCACGGAAATCTTGTCGAGATGGGCATATCTGGTCACATAGCCGCCCTCGTGGGTTATCTCCACCACATTGCCGAGCCCTCTTCCGGAACGCTTCACCGCAGTGACCAGCCCTTTGCCGGAAGCATATACGGGAGTGCCTGTCTGCGCAATCATGTCAAGCCCGTGATGCTCGACATTGACCTTGTAGAAAGGATTGATTTTCGCCCCGACGCTTGCACCGGTCTGGGCATAGCTGAATCCTTTCAGAGGGAAATGCATAGGAGGCATCACAAAATCATCCTCCGTACACTTCTCCAGTATTCTGCTGAAATTGTACTCCACATCACGGACACAGGCGTCAAGGAGGTCAAGCCTGTCTTTCGTATAAGCGACAATATCCGCATCTTTCAGAGTATCTTCACCTGCAAGAAAATCCACCGAAGACAGTCTTTCCACATTAGGCGCCCGTGTATGGAACACGGTCTTGTAGATTTCATCGTCACGCATCTGGAGCCCTGCCACCACATCGGAAAGCAGCCTGTCCTTCTTCTCCATCTCAGGATAGATTTTCTCGTACATCCTGTTTTCCTGCCTGAGCCTCCTCTCGGTGTCAGTGCTGAACAGCAGGGAAAAAATACCGTAATACAGACCGGCAAGCGCCAAAGACACGAGAAGATACTTCAATCCTTTCAGAAGCATCCCCTTTACGGTCCTGTCCTTACGGAAACGGACCTGCTTGTCGTCATAGATATATTTCGGTGACATAGGACAGTCTCCTATACGCCAGGGCGGACAATTCCGGAGTCCTCCTCTACCTTACGGACCATTGAAGCATACTCGGCTGCAGGAATATCGAGGTCCAGATAATTTATCGGATTGACCGGACGCCCCATATAGATAACTTCATAATGGAGATGAGGTCCGGAAGACTTGCCCGTATTCCCTGTCCTTCCCAGGAAATCGCCGCGCTTCACGACAGTCCCCTCCTCCACATCTATGGAGCTGAGATGGGCATATCTGGTCTTGTATCCGAAACCATGGTCCACAATGATATTGTTGCCATAGCCGATTCTGCTGCGTCTTACCTTCTCCACAACCCCGTCTCCAGTAGAATACACGGGATTGCCTATGGCTATCGCGAAATCAAGCCCCTGATGCCTGGCTCTCTTACCTGATATCGGGTCCTTCCTGACACCGAAGCTGCTTGAAAGACGGTACTGTGACTTGTCAGGTACGATAGGAGAAATCTTGGGAATCCGTGATACCATCTCCCCTGACTTCTTCGCCATCACCTCCACATCGTCAAAAGACTTGCTCTGCACATAGGATTTCTTGGTCAGCACATCCATCCGGATGACCGTACCCCTGATGCGTCCGTCCACATCCGCCCCGTCGAGGTAGGAATATCTGTTGACACCTCCGAAGCCGGCATTCCTGACTTCACGGGCTATGGTGTCCATCCCGAAAAGGGACCTGTAGATATCATCATCCCTCATCTGGAGAGTGGCAAGAGCATTGTCGTATTCCTCAAGATGGCTGTCGATTATGTCCATTTTGGCGCTCCATCCGTCATTTATGGACCTGAGCCTTGCAGTCTTGGGAAGGTCGTTGCCAAGGACGGAAGTATATATCCACCCGTACAGCACGGTCATGGCTACGCTTGCAATAAAAAGGCACGAATATTTGACTATCCGTGACCTTTTAGACTTTATCTGCTCCTCATACGAGAGGGTTTTCTGATTAAAAATGTATTTTCTATATTTCGGCATGGCTGCAAATATAGTCTTTTTCTGGAAAATTTTATAATTTTGCGCGATATTTTGCTTATAATTAAGGTTTGAGATGACATCTAAAGAGATCAGAAAGACATTCCTGGACTTTTTTGCGTCCAAAGGACACACGATAGTTCCGTCAGCGCCGATGGTTGTGAAGAACGACCCGACACTGATGTTCACCAACGCCGGAATGAACCAGTTCAAAGACTGGTTTCTCGGCAACAGCACGCCTAAGTACAAAAGAGTGACTGACAGCCAGAAGTGCTTGAGGGTAAGCGGAAAGCACAATGACCTGGAGGAAGTGGGGCACGATTCGTACCACCACACGATGTTCGAGATGCTCGGCAACTGGAGCTTTGGGGACTATTTCAAGGCTGAAGCTATCGACTGGGCATGGGAACTCCTTACAGAGGTGTACGGAATCGACAAGGAGAGGCTGTATGTGACTGTGTTCAAAGGAGATGCGAGCGACAAGACAGAGCTGGACAGCGAAGCACGCGAGCAATGGAAAAAACATCTTCCGGAAGACAGGATACTGCTCGGGAACAGGCATGACAACTTCTGGGAAATGGGAGATACCGGTCCTTGCGGTCCGTGCAGCGAGATACATATCGACCTTCGCTCCGACAAGGAGAGGGCCGCTGTTCCGGGGCGTGAACTGGTGAATATGGGGAATCCGCTCGTGATAGAAATCTGGAATCTTGTGTTCATGCAGTTCAACCGCAAGGCAAACGGGGAACTCGAACCGCTTCCTAACAAGAATGTGGACACAGGAATGGGATTCGAGAGACTCTGCATGGTGCTCCAGGGCAAGACCAGCAACTATGACACCGATGTCTTCACCGGGATGATCCGCAAGATAGAGGAGCTCTCAGGGCACAAATACGGGGAAAACGAAAAGACAGATGTCGCAATGCGCGTCATCGCAGACCATATCAGGGCTATCAGCTTCTCGATTGCCGACGGGCAACTGCCATCGAATGTGAAAGCCGGATATGTCATAAGGAGGATACTCCGCAGGGCTGTCCGCTATGGTTACACATTCCTCGGATTCAGCGAGCCTTTCCTCTGCAGATTATTGGGGCAGCTTGTCGATGACATGGGAGAATTCTATCCTGAGATAGCACGCCAGCAGGAACTTGTGGAAAAGGTCATCAGAGAAGAAGAACTTGCCTTCCTCCGTACCCTCGACAGGGGTATCAGGCTGATGGACAACATTATGGAAAAGTCCAAAGACAGCAAGGTCATCAGCGGGGAAGACGCTTTCGTGCTCTACGACACATTCGGGTTCCCTATCGACCTCAGCGAGCTGATCGCTTCGGAAAACGGATATGCCATAGACCTCGAAGGTTTCGAGAAAGAACTGCAGAAGCAGAAAGACAGGGCCCGCAACGCAACTGCGATAGAATCAGGAGACTGGGTTGAATTCCATCACTGCGAAAATGTGGAGTTTGTCGGTTACGACTTCACTCGGATAGAGGACGCCACCCTGACCCGCCACCGCACTGTAAAAGCAAAGAACAAGACAATGTACCAGCTTGTATTCGACCGCACCCCTTTCTATGCTGAAATGGGAGGAGAGGTCGGAGACACAGGCTGCATCATCTCTGCCGACGGAGAACGGATCTCCATCCTCAACACAATAAAGGAGAACAACCTGACCATCCACATCGCGGAGCGCATACCTGCGGACTGCAGCGGCCCGTTCACCCTTGAAGTGGATGCCGCAAGGAGGAAGCTGATATCATCGAACCATACTTCCACCCACCTTCTGCACAAGGCCCTCAGGGAGATTCTCGGGACGCATGTGGAGCAGAAAGGATCTTTCGTCACCGACTCGTATTTCCGCTTCGACTTCTCCCATTTCGAGAAACTCTCGGATGAGCAGATAGATCTGGTGGAAAACAGGGTGAATGAACTGATAAGGGAGAATTCTCCTCTGGAGGAAAACCGTGCCGCCACCATGGAAGAGGCCCAGAAGATGGGTGCAATGGCACTTTTCGGAGAAAAATACGGAGACAGGGTGCGTATCGTGAAATTCGGTGACTCTGTGGAACTTTGCGGAGGTTGTCATGCAGCAGCCACGGGACAGATAGGCTTCTTCAAGATTGTCGGAGAATCTGCAATTGCCGCAGGTGTCAGAAGAATCGAGGCTGTTACAGGTCCATATGCCGAGAAAGTCGTGGACGCCATGGAAAACTCCTTCAGGGCAGCCAAGGCACTGTTCAACAATGCGCCTGACCTTGCAGGGGCAATAAGCAAACTCATCGAGGAGAACGAGCATTTCAAGAAAGAGGTGGAGGCTGTTGCCAAGGAGAAGAGCGCCGCTTTCAAGAAGGCCATCGTCGAAATGAGCAAACCGGTCAACGGCATCAACTTAGTGGTCATCAGCCCTGAAAAGTCTGTCCAGATCAATCCTGACATCGCAAAAAGGGCATGCCAGATGCTCCAGAAAGAGGCCGAGAACCTGGTTGTTGCTTCTGCATCGGAAGTCGGAGGCAAGCCTCAACTCATGCTCATGTATTCCGAAGACCTTGTCAAGAAAGGGAAGAACGCAGGAGCCGATGTGAAGGAAGCTGCCAGACTCATCATGGGAGGAGGCGGAGGACAGCCGGGATTCGCGACAGCCGGAGGCAAGAATCTTGCAGGGCTGGGCGAGGCGCTGGACAAGATGATCGAGCTTGCCACAAGATAAAAGCCGGGAATGAAGAAACTGGACCAGTTCATACTCAAATCATTCATAGGACCGTTCGTAGCGATCCTCCTCGTCGTCATATTCATCCTGATGATGCAGTTCCTCTGGCTGTATATCGACGAACTGGTGGGCAAAGGTCTTAGTTTCAAGGTTATACTCGAATTCCTCGGATGGGGCAGTATCACATTGATTCCTCTGTCCCTTCCTCTTGCAACCCTTCTGGCGTCGATGATGACGCTCGGCACCCTCGGTGAGAACAACGAGCTTCTTGCGATCAAGGCCGCCGGAATTTCCCTGAAAAGAGTGCTTGTCCCGCTGATCTGCGCATCTGCAGTAATCAGCGTCGGGGCATTCTTCATTTCCAACGACCTCATTCCTGTCGCCTACAACAAGATTTTCACCTTGAGGGATGACATAGGCAGGACAAAGGAAGAAATCAAGATTCCTACAGGGACATTCTATGACGGAATCGACGGATATGTGCTCAGGGTAGATTCGAGGAATGACGATACCGGGATGATGTACGGGGTGATGGTCTACAACCACACCGGCAAAAAGGGCAACACAAGCCTCACTCTCGCCGATTCGGCGATGATGAAGATGACCGAGGACAAGAAGGCCCTGACATTCACTCTGTTCAGCGGAGGCAACTATGAGGAGACCAACACCAGGAAATTCAGGGACACCACCCTGCAGCTCCAGAAGATAGATTTCCAGAAGCAGTCCCTTGTGATACCGCTGGAAAACTATGCTTTCCAGAAATCCGAGGACACGAGATTCGACGATGAGGTCAAATCCATGAATCTCAAACAGCTGGAACACAGCCAGGACTCTATCGGAGGGCTTGCCGGCACTACCCGCCAGGATCAGCTGAAGACTCTGACAAGAGACAGGACAATCAGGTTCAACTCGCAGCTCGACACCGCAAAGAAGACCAGCATCACTTCCGGATTCGACTACGCTGCGATAGAAAAGGAATTTGACATAGACGACGAAATAAAATTCCGCCAGCAGGCGCTCAACAGCGTCAATGAATACATATCCACATTGACCACCTTTTCAAGGGAGACTTACCATTATAACTTCCTGCTGAGGAGAATCGATGTCGAGATTCTTAAAAAATTCGCCCTCGCCATCGCCTGCTTCATCTTTTTCTTTATCGGAGCCCCTCTCGGTGCGCTGATCAGGAAAGGAGGGCTCGGTACACCTGCCATTATTTCCGTACTGTTCTTCGTGCTGTACTGGGTAATCGACATTACGGGAACCAAGCTGGCCAATGACGGAGCCGTATCTGCCGGAATGGGAGTGTTCATTTCGTCCTATGTACTTTTCCCTCTGGGGATGTTCCTGACCTACAAGGCTATAAATGATTCATCAATTCTGAATATGGAAAAAGTCGGAATACTGGTAAAGAAACTCAAGAACGCCGTCCTCGGAAGGCTCAGGAAGACCCGCATCGTATTTATGGGTACACCTGAATTTGCCGTGGCTTCACTGGATGCCCTGAAGCAGAACGGCTACAACATAGCAGGCGTCGTGACTGTGGCCGACAAGGCAAGCGGAAGAGGCATGAAAATACACGAAAGTGCAGTCAAGAAGTATGCTGTCGAGCACAATATCCCTGTACTGCAGCCAGTTTCGCTGAAAGACCCGGAATTCCTTGAGGCTCTCAGCTCATGGAAAGCAGATCTTTTCGTTGTAGTAGCCTTCAGGATGCTTCCTAAAGTCGTATGGGAAATGCCGAGGCTCGGGACATTCAACCTGCATGCCGCCCTGCTTCCGCAATACAGAGGCGCAGCACCTATCAACTGGGCCGTCATCAACGGTGACCACATGACAGGCGTCACGACATTCATGATCGACGACGGGATGGACACGGGGCACATCATCTACCGCGAACAGTGCAGGATAGAGGACACCGACACGGCCGGAGACCTGCATGACAAGCTCATGGAAATCGGGGCAAGAATCGTGGTGCAGACAGTGGATTCAATTATAGACAAGAATATAGAGCTCCGTCTCCAGAAGAGCTTCATCCAGGGCTCTGAAGTCCTCAGACCGGCACCTAAACTTACCCGTGAGCTGTGCCACATAGACTGGAACGACAGCACGAAGCACATATACAATCTGATACGCGGTCTCAGCCCTGTGCCTGCGGCATTCACGGAGCTCACAGCACCGGACAAGGAACCTGTACAGATGAAAATTTACTACGGGGAGCAGGTGACAGGACAAGACTATCTCAAGATACTGGCAGAGAACGGTCGCGAATCTGCCCCTGCCGGGACTGTACTTTCTGACGGCAAGAGTTACCTTGCCATTTCCACTGCCGACGGGGCGATTTCCGTCAAGGACCTTCAGCTGGCAGGGAAACGGAGGATGGAGGTCAAGGATTTCCTGATCGGATTCCGCGACCCGACATCATACGGAACTTCAGCCGGGACTTCATCCGCCTTACTTGGAAAACATATCTGATATGGGAAAAAGCGTGGCAATCATAGGCAACGGTCTGTTCCCCAAAAAGGAATATCCGCTATACCTGCTGTCCCAGGCGGATTACATCATCTGCTGTGACGGGGCATTCAACAGTTACATGAGATATTCGGCTTCATACAGGAACGGGAGGCTTCCGGATATGATTGTCGGAGACATGGATTCGCTTTCCCCCGCATCGCAGAAAAAGTATCAGGATATCATAGTCAGATACAGCGAGCAGGAGACGAATGACCAGACAAAGGCATTCAACTACGCCATAGACCATTTCAAGGACATCTCAGACATATTCTTCCTCGCCTCCACCGGCAAGCGTGAAGACCATACAATAGGCAATATCTCCCTGCTTATGGAATACGCCAGGGAACGGGATCTCCAGTCTATGGGGATAAATATCCAGATGGTATCCGATTTCGCCACAATCTTCCCTGTCACTGACAGCACGGAGATAGAATGCGGACAAGGGAGGAAAATCTCGATAATTACACCTGACAACAGTCTGAAGATACATTCCGAAGGTCTGAAATGGCCTTTGGACAATGTGGTCTTCGACAACTGGTGGAAGGCCACTCTCAACAGGGCCACTGAAGACACTGTGAAACTTGAGTTCAGCCACAAGTCCATTGCCATCATTATTCTGGACTGATTGGTTTTTCAAGGCAAATTCACTATTTTTGGGCACGAAAAATAACACACGATATGGCCAATGAAAAATATTTTCCTTCTGTGAAGGATATCGAAAAAGCATCAGAGACTCTCTCTGAAATCCTGGAGCCAACCATGCTCCAGAAAAACACGAATCTTTCTGAAAGATTTGACTGCGAGGTATACCTCAAAAGGGAAGACCTGCAGATGGTCCGTTCTTACAAGATCCGCGGTGCATACAACAAGATAAGGTCTCTATCCCCTGAAGTCCTGAAATACGGGATCGTATGTGCCAGTGCCGGGAACCACGCCCAGGGTGTGGCATTCTCCTGCAACAAGCTGCACATCATGGGCTCCATCTATATGCCGACCACCACTCCGAGGCAGAAGATCGATTCAGTGAAGATGTTCGGAAAAGAATATGTGGACATAGTGCTTACCGGAGATACATTCGACGCCGCAAACACGGCAGCCATCGAATACGCGAAGAGGAGCGGCAAGACATTCATACCTCCTTTCGATGACAAGAAAATCATAGAGGGACAGGGCACGATAGGATACGAGATGACAAAGCAGATAGAGACGCCTCTGGACTATGTATTCATTCCTATCGGAGGAGGCGGACTGGCTTCCGGTGTAGGCGCATATCTGAAACAGAAATGGCCGGAGACCAAGATCATAGGAGTAGAGCCTGCAGGAGCTGCCAGCATGAAGGCATCCATCGAGAACGGACATGTTACAGAGCTGGAAAGCATCGACAAGTTTGTGGACGGGGCAGCGGTCAAGAAAGCCGGAGAGCTGACTTATGAAGTATGCCGTCAGGTGCTCGATGACATAATTCCTGTACCTGAAGGAGCTGTCTGCACCACCATCATAGAGATGTACAACAAAAACGCCATCGTAGTCGAGCCTGCAGGAGCACTTTCTGTCGCAGCATTGAGGTTCTACGCAGACAAGATCAAGGGCAAGAGAGTCGGATGCATCGTCAGCGGCAGCAACAACGACATCATCAGGATGGAGGAAATCAGAGAAAAATCCATGCTGTATGAAGGACTGAAACATTACTTCATCGTCAATTTCCCTCAGCGTCCGGGCGCTATCCTGACTTTCATCCGCGACATTATCGGACCGACTGACGAGCTGGTGTATATCCAGTACATCAAGCAGACCAACAAGGAGGAGGGACCTGCCCTCATCGGAATCGAAGTGGCAAGCAAGGACGACTTCCATGCACTGCTCAAAAGGATGGAAGCCAACAATGTGCTCTACGAATACATCAACGACAACAATAAATTACTCGAAATACTTATCTGATCATGGAAAACATCAACTGGGACAATCTGGGGTTCGCCTACAGGAAAACAGCCACAATCCTGAAATGCTCATACAGCAACGGGGCATGGGGCGAAATCGAAAGCCTGACTGATGACAACATCACCATCAGCTCATTTGCTGGCTGCCTCCACTACAGCATCGAATGTTTTGAAGGACTGAAAGCATTCAGGGGCAAGGACGGAAAGATCAGAATTTTCAGACCGGAAGAAAATGCCAGAAGGCTTCAGGCCTCCGCTGCTTCTCTGTTCATTCCGGCACCATCCGAGGAACTCTTCATATCGATGTGCAAACGGCTCGTAAAGGAGAACATCGACTATCTTCCTCCATACGGGCACAATGCATCGCTCTATATCAGGCCTACACTGGTCGGCTCCAATCCTCAGCTTGGAGTCAAGTCTTCCAGTGAAGTGACTCTCTACATGCTCTGCTCGCCGGTAGGCGCATATGTAGGAGGGACCTTGCAGCCATGCAATGCAGTCATTGCAAGAAACCATGACAGGGCCGCTACTTACGGGACAGGCAGATTCAAGGTAGGAGGGAACTATGCAGCTTCCCTGTATGCGCTGAACATAGCGCATCAGCAGGGGTATGCGGCTGTACTTCACCTTGATCCTGCTCAGCATAAATACATCGACGAGTTCAACTCATCCAATTTCTTCGGTATTCACGGGAACACATATGTAACCCCTCTATCAGACTCCATCCTGCCTTCCATCACCAACAAGTCTCTCGTAACAGTAGCAGAGCATCTCGGGATGACAGTGGAAAGGAGACCTGTACTCGTGGAAGAGATGGAAATGTTTGAAGAAGTAGGAGAATGCGGCACTGCCGTAGTCATCACCCCTGTTTCATACATAGACGACAAGTGCAAGCTCGAAGACGAGAAAATCAGCAAGAGATACACATTCTATTCAGAGACAGAATGCGGACCTAAGAGCCTGAAGCTCTACAAGATGATCACTGGCATCCAGTACGGGGAGATAGAAGATCCGTTCGGCTGGTGTACCTTCGTAGAAGAATAGGCACAACCACAGCTAAATTGAAATGACCCCTGAAAGACTTGCTGACTTTCGGGGGTCATCTTATTGTAATGGACCTATCTATGCGATCTTGGAATACGGTCCTTTACCTGGATTCTTGAAACAGATTGCGAACAGGACAGCCACGACAAGGGCATAACCGGCAAACACAAACCATGCAGCGCTCCAGTTAGGGACTGCGGCCTCATAGACGAAATGGTTCACCACAGCCTGGGCGGAAAGAGTCCCGATGGTAGCTCCGATACCATTTGTCATCAGCATAAAAAGCCCCTGCGCACTTGACTTTATCGCGTCTGAAGACCTCTGCTCCACATACAGGGCGCCAGAAATATTGAAAAAGTCGAATGCCACCCCATAGACAATCATCGAAAGGACGAACATCCATACTCCCGAGCCCGGATCACCGAGACCGAAAAGTCCAAAACGGAATACCCAGGCAATCATGGCTATCAGCATGACCCTCTTGATTCCGAAAAACTTCATCGCCACAGGAATCAGCAGGATGCCGAGAGTCTCGGACATCTGCGATATGGAAATAAGGGCATTTGCATTTTTCGCTCCCCATGTACCTGCAAATTCAGGAACTTCCTTGAAATGCGAGATGAAAGGATTGGCAAAACCGTTGGTAATCTGGAGGGCGACTCCGAGAAGCATCGAAAAAATGAAGAAAGTAGCCATCCCCCGGTCCTTGAAAAGCCTGAAAGCCTTTGCACCCAGGGCATCTGCAATGCTCTGCGACTCCTGCTGTCTGTTCACAGGGCAAGCAGGGAGGGTAAAGCAATACAGGAACAGCAGCACACCAATGACTCCCGAAACGAAGAACTGGTTGTAGGTATGCTGGAACTGGACTCCGGCACCGTCAGTCATGAAATTGACAAACAGCATGCTGCATATGAAGCCCACCGTACCGAAGACCCTGACAGGAGGGAAATCCTTGACCGTGTCAAAGCCGTTCTTGCCGAGAACCCTGAAAGCCACCGAGTTGGACAATGCTATGGTCGGCATGTAGAAAGCCACGCTGAGGGAATATAACGGGAAGAGTATCCCGAATCTGACATCAGATCCTGCATTGAGCCCGTAATACCCGGCCGCAATCATGGCCGCCCCGGCAATCAGATGACAGAATCCGAGGAGCCTCTGCGCAGGAATATACTTGTCCGCTATGATACCTATTATTGCAGGCATGAACATGGAGACTATGCCCTGCATTGCATAAAATAACCCTATCTTCTCGGCAAGACCTGCCGTCACAAGATAACTGCCCATGGATGTGAGGTATGCTCCCCACACTGCCCACTGCAGAAAATTCATAAGGATCAGTCTGATCCGAACCGCTTTATTCATCTTTGTCCAGTTTATCAATCATGTGTAGCCCATGCCGCAAGGCACAGGATAACAAATATAGTGGAATTTATCCAAACTTTTCCGTTATCATGACGAATTTTCCCCATATAAGATAAGGCGGATATTTGCGAGGTGAATTTTTTACTATCTTTGGGCTCTGATTTTACACTGTCTGAAACGACAGTCCGGACAAAATAGAAATGAAATTTGTCAAGACAGCAGCCGACACCCGGTCAAGCGCAAGATGCGGAGTGATAACGACCGGACACGGAGAAATACATACACCCATTTTCATGCCTGTAGGCACTGTAGGCTCCGTCAAAGGAGTCTACCACAGGGATCTTAAAGAGGACATAGGTGCAGAGATAATTCTCGGCAACACCTATCATCTCTATCTGCGCCCGGGGCTGGATACCTTCCGCAAGGCCGGAGGGCTGCACAAGTTCATCTCGTGGGACAGGCCTATTCTGACGGACAGCGGCGGATTCCAGGTATTTTCGCTGGCTCCCATCAGGAAATTCGCGAAAGACGGCAGCGGAGTGACATTTTCATCCCATATTGACGGATCAAGGCATACTTTTACCCCCGAGAACAACATGGACACCCAAAGGGCTATCGGGGCTGACATTGTAATGGCTCTTGACGAATGCACTCCGGGCGATGCAGACTACAGATATGCCAAGGAATCCCTTCTGAGGACTCAGGCGTGGCTCGAAAGGTGTATCAGACGCTTCGACGAGACAGAACCTCTGTACGGATACTCTCAGGCCCTGTTCCCTATCATCCAGGGATGCATATATCCTGACCTCCGGAAAGCCGCGGTAGAACACGCAGCCGCCTTTGACAGGGAAGGATATGCAATCGGCGGTCTTGCAGTAGGAGAACCTACGGAAAAGATGTATGAAATGCTGGAAACAGTATGCCCGATACTTCCTGACGACAAGCCAAGATATCTGATGGGCGTCGGGACTCCGGCAAACCTCCTCGAAGGCATAGAGAGAGGTGTGGACATGTTCGACTGCGTGATGCCTACCCGCAACGGGAGAAACGGCATGCTTTTCACATGGGACGGCATCATGAACATGCGCAATCTCAAATGGGCGGATGATTTCTCCCCGATAGACCCGAAAGGAACATCATTTGTGGACAGGACTTATTCGAAGGCATACCTGCGCCATCTTTTCGTGGCCGGAGAAATGTTTGCAGGCCAGATCGCCAGCGAGCACAACCTTGCTTTCTACCTTGAACTGACAAGGCAGGCAAGGCAGCACATAATCGCCGGAGATTTCAAGCCATGGAAAGACGAGGTGGTGAAAAAAGTCATGACCAGACTGTAAATAAATTTTTAAGGCACGGGAAATGAAGAATTTTGATCTGAAACCAAGGATTCTGGATATGTATATCATCAAGAAATTCATATCCACTTTCTTCGTTGCCCTGCTGCTCATAATAGGCATTGTCATAATATTCGACATCAGCGAGAAAATCGATGACTTCGTGAGCAACGAAGCCCCTCTCACAGAGATAATCTTCGACTATTATGTGAACTTTGTCCCTTACTTCATGAATATGTTCAGTCCACTGTTCGTATTCATAACCGTCATCTTCTTTACTTCCAAGATGGCAGCCAACTCCGAGATTGTGGCTATCCTCTCCTGCGGCATCAGCTTCCACAGGATGATGGTCCCATACATAGTGTCTGCGACTCTCATAGCCCTTTTCTCACTGAGTCTCAATCTGTTTATCATTCCTAACGCAAATGCCCAGCGAGGCGAGTTCGAAGCCAAGTACATCAGGGGACACGGCAATGTCATCACCGGAAGGAATGTCCATTACCAGATTTCTCCGGGAGAATTCGTGTTCGTGGAATCTTTCAGCACATGGAACAATACTGCATACCGTTTCACTCTGGAAAAGATTGAAAACAACAAGCTGGTATCCAAGATTTCTGCAGAGACGGCCGTGTGGGACAGCACTTTCAGCGGATGGAGGCTGAAAAAATATTTCATCAGGGACTACACCGACAATCTTGAAGACCACATCAGGAGCGGAAGAGAGCTGGATACAGTCATCAATCTGAGTGTCAGCGACTTCTACATGAGAAAGCATACAGTCGAGACATTGTCGTACAACAAGCTCAACGAACTCATCGAGACACAGAAGATGAGGGGAGACGCCAATGTCAAACTGGCACAGATAGAAAAGCACACTAGGTTCGCCATGCCTTTCTCCGCATTCATTCTCACTATCATGGGAGTTGCCCTTTCCTCAAAGAAGAGGCGCGGAGGCATCGGATGGAACATCGCCATCGGCATCGCCCTGGCTTTCACATACATCCTGTTCCTGAGATTCAGCCAGATGTTCGTCCACACAGGGGCAATGCCACCGGGGCTCGCCATGTGGTTCCCTAACATCGTCTATGCTTTCATAGCAGGCTTCCTTTACAAGATAGCCCCTAAATAGGATTATTCTCCGCCCAGCCCGAGCTTTACGAGCAGAGCTTCAGGCTCTGGATCATGTCCGCGGAAATTTCTGTAAAGGACAGCAGGGTCTATGCTGCCGCCTTTTTCAAGGATATTGTGTCTGAAAGATGCAGCCGTCTCCCTGTCGAATATCCCGTTCTGCTGGAACAGGGAAAAAGCATCCGCCTCCAGCACTTCAGCCCATTTGTAGGAATAGTATCCGGCAGAATATCCTCCGGCAAAAATATGGCTGAAAGTCGGGGAAATGGCAGTTCCCTCTACATCAGGAAGGAGTGTACACTTCTCTACCGCCTTTTTCTCGAATTCGACAGTCCCCTCTTCAGGAAGAGATGTCAGAGTATGCCATGCCATGTCGAGCAGTCCGAACTGAAGCTGGCGCACCTGATAATACCCTGAAAGATAATTTTTCGCGGCAACCACCTTTCCCACAAGGCTGTCAGGGATCACTTCCCCTGTCCTGTAGTCCTTTGCAAAAGAGTCAAGATATTCAGGTTCGAATGCCCAGTTCTCCATTATCTGCGACGGCAGCTCCACAAAATCCCTTGCCACATTTGTCCCTGAAAGCGATCCGTACCTCCCTTTTGCGAGCATCCCGTGAAGAGCATGTCCGAACTCGTGCAGGAAAGTAGTCAACTCATTATGGGTGATAAGAGAAGGTGCAGAGCCCGACGGCTTCGTGAAATTAGTCACAATACTGATAAACGGTCTTTCTTCCACACCATTATATATACTCTGTCCCCTGAACTCTGTCATCCATGCACCGCTCCTTTTGCTCTCGCGAGGGAAGAAATCCGCATAGAAAAGTGCCAGATGGCTTTCGTCAGCATCCTTTACATCATATACCTTCACATCCTTATGGTACCCCGGAATATCAGGCCTTTCTTCGAATGTGACCCCGTAAAGACGGGTTGCAAGTCCAAAAACAGCATCTATGCAATTCTCCAACCTGAAATACGGCTTGAGTTGCTCCTCATTGAAAGAGAACATATCCTCCTTATACCTTTCAGCCCAGAAAGAAAAATCCCATGGCATCAGGCAGTCATCGGCAAAGCCATGCTCCCTGGCATATTCCGTAACCTCGGCAACTTCCTTCCTTGCATACGGGAGAGACGGGGAAAGGAGCTTGTCAAGGAACTGCTCCACTGTCTCCTTGTCCTTTGCCATATTTTCCTCCAGAACATAGTCCGCATATGTGTCATAGCCGAGCAATGACGAGCGCTTCATCCTCAGATCCACAATTTTCTTTACAATCTCCGTATTGTCGAATTCTCCTCCTACAGACCTTGCATTGCTGCCGATATACATCTTGCGGCGGAGGTCACGGTTTACACAGAATTTCATGAAAGGAGCATAAACCGGATAATCCAATGTGAACACCCATCCGTCAAGTCCTTTATCCCTGGCAGCATCTGCCCCCATGTCCTTCACATACTGAGGAAGCCCTGCCAGTTCGTTCTCGTCAGTGACATTTATATAAAATGCATTTGTCGCTGCAAGGCTGTTTTTCTGGAACTGGAGCGAAAGCAGGGAAAGCTCCTCCGAATATTTGCTGAACAAAGCCTTGTCCTCGTCCGACAGGTTGGCTCCGTTACGGGCAAATGACTTGTATGTATCTTCCAGCAGCTTCATCTGATCCTCGTCAAGAGAAAGCGACGCCCTGCTGTCATATACCTTCTTCACTCTCTGGAACAGTGCCTCGTTCAATGATACATACATGGAATACTCCGTCATCATCGGGGCAACCTTCTCCGCTATTTCCTGCATTTCAGGATTGGTGTCCGCCTCATTGAGGTTATAGAATATGCCTGAAACCCTGTCCAAAGTCCTTCCGCTATATTCCAGTGCCTCGACAGTATTCTGGAAATCCGGTTCTGCCTGATTGGCAGTTATGGCATCTATCTCCGCCTTTGCCTGCCTTATCCCTTCTTCAAATGCAGGGATGTAATGGTCGTTGCGGATTTTGTCAAACTGAGGTGCTCCATATGGAAGCGTGGACTCTGTCAAAAGAGGATTCTCCATTTTGCAAGATGTGAAAATAGCAAGTGCGGCACATGCCGTTGCAAGCGTTCTGTTCATAACAAATTCATTTCTCCCCATGGGGAATGTCGGGCAAATTTAATGAAAGTTTCCGAGATTCTCCGTATTTCCTCGCCGGGAACACCCTTGATATGGACATCACCCTGGAGGACATCACGGTGATACAGATGTCGAAACAGCAATATTCGTCATGTCTCCTCACTTTGTGGTATGAAGTCACATAATCGAAATTGAAGCCGAGCTGCCTCAGCTGCTGGACAGAGACCTCTGTCGCATTCATTTTCAACAGGTCTTCCAATATGCTGTAATTCTTCTCCAGGGCAGACATGATCTTGGACTTCATCGCCCTGATTCTCCTCGTTTTCCTATTGTTGTACCTGTTTTTGCAGGTCTCGCAGCAAAATTTCTTGTCCTGCCTCCCATATACAATACTGTCTCCGCATTCCAGGCATATTGCAGTCCTGGATTTCTCATCATATTCCATAGGCTTTTTTCTTCAAATATCCTTCATGGATATCAGAAAGTCAATCCCCAAAACGAGGTTTTTCTTTTTTCGAATGCATCTTTTTCTTTTTATTGCGAAACCAAGTCGCATAAGATTTATTTTGGCATGCATCAATAAAATCCATCAGTCGCGGAAACAGGATAAAATAAATTGCATCGACTGCCGATTCTCATAAAACACAGCATAAAAAAAGAAAAACATCACACTCATTCCCTCATGCCATGTCGCATGTGAACATATTTTACTTTACTTTGCGTTGTCCCGCAGTGCGCACGAAGTGGGGAAGATTAACTCTAAAATTGAAAAGATTATGGAACAGTTGAACAGAATCGAGTTGAGAGGGAATGTCGGGAATGTACGGGTTTCGGAAGCCGGGTCCGGCAAGGTTGCAAGATTTTCACTCGCCACCAATTACATGTACCAGAACAAGGAAGGGTCAGGCACGGTAGAGACCACATGGCATAATGTCGTGGCATGGGAAAGCCGCTCCATCCCGGATCTTGGCATAATAGAAAAAGGCTGCCCTCTGTATGTGTGCGGAAGACTGCGAAGCACCAAATACACTGCTGCCGACGGGACGGAGAAGCAATCCTATGAAGTAATCGCCAGCAAGATCTGCAAGGCGGAAGGACAGCCATCGACATATTGATTTCAGGCCCTTCTGAGCAGGTTGTCAGATATTTCCGACAATTACATGACTCTGAATTTGAATTTTTCAAAATATAAACATATCTTTGCGCCCTCATTTCAATAAAGGCAGTAAAATATGATAAGCAACGGAAAATTCAAAGACGGAGCCTGGTCAGGCAAAATCGATGTGTCAGATTTCGTTTACAGGAACATTACTCCTTATGAAGGGGATGCATCTTTCCTTCAGGGACCTACCGACCGGACGAAAAAGCTATGGGCAATATGTACAAAAGCATTGGAAGAAGAAAGAGCGAATGGAGGTGTCCGCTCAATCGACGCAAAAACCATATCCACCATTACTTCTCATGCTGCCGGATATATCGACAAGGAAAATGAACTGATCGTAGGTCTGCAGACCGAGGAACTGCTCAGAAGGGCCATAAAGCCGTTCGGAGGCTGGCATGTAGTGGAGAGAGCGTGCAACGAGAACGGAGTACAGCTCGATCCGGAAGTCAAGAAGATTTTCACCCACTACCGCAAGACCCATAATGACGGTGTCTTCGATGTATATACCGAAGAAATCAGGAAATTCCGTTCACTCGGATTCCTTACAGGACTTCCTGACAACTATTCAAGGGGCCGTATCATCGGTGACTACAGGAGACTTGCCCTGTACGGTGCAGACAGACTGATTGAAGCAAAGAAAGAGGACCTCAAGGGTCTTACCGGACCTATGACCGAATCAAGGATAAGACTCCGCGAGGAAGTCGCAGACCAGATAAAGGCTCTTGAAGAGATAAAGATACTGGGAGAAATGTACGGGCTTGAGCTCGGCAGACCGGCCCTTACTGCACAGGAGGCTATCCAGTGGGTATACATGGCATATCTCGCTGCAGTGAAAGAGCAGGACGGAGCAGCCATGTCTCTCGGAAATGTGTCTTCATTCCTGGACATCTATATCCAGTACGACCTGGATCATGGCGTCATTGACGAGACTTTCGCCCAGGAGCTGATTGACCAGTTCGTAATGAAGCTCAGGATGGTAAGACATCTCAGGATGAATTCATATAACGAGATTTTCGCAGGAGACCCTACATGGATCACTGAATCCATCGGAGGACGCTTCAGCGACGGCAAGGTAAAGGTGACCAAGACATCATTCCGTTTCCTCCAGACCTTGTACAACCTCGGACCTGCACCAGAGCCGAACATGACTGTGCTCTGGAGCCCTGATCTTCCTGAAAAATTCAAGGAGTTCTGCGCAAAGGTATCTATCGACACCAGCTCAGTGCAGTACGAGAACGATGACCTTATGAAAGAAGTCCGCGGATGCGACGATTACGGAATTGCATGCTGCGTATCATATCAGGCTATCGGAAAGGCCATCCAGTTCTTCGGAGCACGCGCAAACCTTGCAAAAGCTCTCCTCCTCGCCATCAACGGAGGACGCTGCGAGAACACGGGAACTGTCATGGTTTCAGGCATCGAGCCGCTCAAGGGAGATGTCCTCAACTATGATGAAGTCATTGCAAACTACCGCAAGGTCCTGCATGAAGTGGCAAGAGTCTACAACGATGCGATGAACATCATCCACTACATGCATGACAAATACGACTACGAAAGGTCTCAGATGGCATTGATTGACACTGATCCTGCCATCAACCTTGCATATGGAGTAGCTGGACTTTCCATAGCAACCGACTCTCTCTCTGCAATCAAATATGCAAAGGTCACTGCCCACCGCAATGCTGACGGACTTACCGACGCATTCGAGATCGAAGGAGAATATCCTTGCTTCGGAAATGATGACGACAGGGTTGACAGCATAGCAAAAGAGGTTGTGAAGTATTTCAATTCCGAGCTTTGCAAGCTTCCTGTCTACAAGAACGCAATGCCTACGCTGTCTCTCCTGACCATCACATCCAATGTGATGTATGGCAAGAAGACCGGTGCTACTCCTGACGGAAGGCTTAAAGGAGTTGCCTTTGCTCCGGGCGCAAACCCTATGCATGGAAGGGATTGCCATGGTGCCATAGCTTCACTGAGCTCTGTAGCGAAGCTTGATTACCACGAGGCAATGGACGGCATCAGCAACACATTCTCCATTGTCCCTAAGTCTCTCGGTCCTACAGAAGAGGACAAGGTTGAAAACCTGGTGACAATGATGGACGGATATTTCACAAAAGGTGCCCATCACCTGAATGTGAATGTCCTCAACCGCGAGATGCTGGAAGATGCAATGGAGCATCCTGAGAAATATCCTCAGCTGACTATCCGAGTTTCAGGATACGCAGTGAACTTCACCAAACTGAGCCGTGAACATCAGCTTGAAGTGATTGCAAGGACATTCCATGAGTCAATGTAATATGATGCTGAAAGTACATTCATATGAATCATTAGGAACATACGACGGGCCAGGGATACGGCTCGTCGTATTTCTTCAGGGATGCCCGTTCCGCTGTCTATACTGCGCAAATCCGGACACTATCTCCTTTGACGGCGGCACTGCCACTGAACCGGAGGAAATAATAGAAAGAGCTGTCAGGGAGCAGCCGTTTTTCGGGAAACGGGGAGGAGTCACATTTTCGGGAGGAGAGCCTACCGCCCAGGCTTCGGCCCTGCTTCCTGTGGTGCGGGCCCTCAAGGGAAAAGGCATACATGTGTGTCTCGACACCAATGGCGGCATCTGGAACCAGGATGTGGAGGAGCTGTTCTCAACTGCGGACCTCGCCCTGCTCGACATAAAGGAATTCAACCCTGAAAGACACAGGCATATCACAGGCAGGGACAATGCCAGGACACTTGAGACTGCCAGGTGGCTGGAGGACCATGGCAAACCTTTTTGGATCAGGTATGTACTCGTGCCAGGGCTGAGCGATTTCGAGGAAGATATCAGAGCCCTTGGAGAGCATTTCAAGGATTTCAAGATGATCCAAAGGGTGGAACTACTGCCTTACCACACATTGGGCAAGCACAAATACGAGACGCTTGGCTGGAAATATGAGCTTGAAGGCACTCCACTGAACACTCCTGAACAGCTCGCTAAAGCGAAGTCAGTGCTCCAAGAATATTTTGACTGCGTCATACAGAACTGAAAATAAAAATGTCCGATTGGTACCCATCGGGCATTTTTATTTTTATATTAGCAGTCAAATTCATATGTCATGTCACAGAAAGTAGCCCTGGTCCTGTCGAGCGGAGGGCCAAGAGGGTTCGCCTATATCGGGGCAATAGAAGAGCTCGAGCACAGAGGCTATGAAATCACTTCCATAGCCGGGACATCAATCGGTTCTCTTGTTGGCGGCATTTATGCTGCCGGGAAACTGGAAGAAGTAAAAGAATGGCTTTACGATCTGGATGCATGGAAAGTTTTCTCGCTGATGGATCTGTCATTGAGCCTGAACCATCTTGTAAAGGGAGACAAGGTGATAGATGCCTTGAAGGAAATTGTTCCTGATATCGACATCGAGAATCTGAAAATCCCTTATTGCGCTGTCGCCACGGATTTCTATACCGGAGAAGAAGTGGTGTTCAAGAGCGGCAAACTGTTCCAGGCTATCAGGGCATCCATTTCGATACCTTCCCTGTTCAGACCGGCAAAAGTGGACGGACGGACACTCATCGACGGAGGCATCACTAATGTCATCCCTCTCAACAGAGTGGCAAGGACCGGAGATGACATCATGGTAGCATTCGATGTCAATGCAATAGACATAGACAGAATCAAAAAGATAAGCCAGGAAGATTCGTGGGATGAAAACAACCTGTCAGATCCTGAAAAGGGATTCCACACTGTGCTCGGCAGGACATTCTCGCTGATGAATCTTGTAAACACCAGACTGTCCCTGAAGATAACTCCTCCGGACATTCTCGTCAGCATGCCTTTCGATGAATATGGGGCGATTCCTGACTATGCGAAAGCAAGGGAAATTTCCCAAAAGGGCAGGGAACTCATGAGGGCAGCTCTCGACGAATACGATGCGAAAAGGACTATCCCAGGCGCAGACAAACTGCTCTGACAGGCACGCCTGCTGTCATGCATGCAGGGAAAAACGGTATTCCAGCCCTCCTCCGTGATGTGCGAGGGCTGAGATATCGCCCCCATGGAACAAAACGGCATTCCTGACTATCGACAGTCCGAGGCCGGATCCTCCTGCATCCCTGGTCCTTCCCTCCTGTATCCTGTAGAATCTTTCGAAAATTCTCTTCAGGTGTTCTCTGCCGACACCTTTGCCTGTATCATAATATTTGAACTGGTACAGGTCAGACTTCCTGCCAGAACATTCGATGTGAATGGTAATATGGTCTCCGGCGTATTTGAGACTGTTTTCCACAAGATTTCTGAAAATGGCGAAAACAAGGGTCCTGTTGGCCTCGATTTCAAGGTAAGGAGGCAGCATATTCTCTATATTTATTCCCTTGTCCGCTATTTTGTCCTTGAATTCTTCCAGCACTTCCGCCATAATCCCCCTGACATTGATCTTCTCTTTCACAAGCTGGGATGAAGCTTCTTCAATCTTGGTTATCAAAGCTATGTCCCGTATAAGGTCAGAAAGCCTTATGGACTGGGCATATGCCCTTTCGATGAATATCTGCTTGCGTGCAGGGTCTATGTCCGGACATGTAGTCAGGGTTTCAAGATAACCTCTGATGCTGCTGACAGGCGTCCTGAGCTCATGCGCGATATTGTTTGTCATCTGCTGCTTCATCTCGCGGTATTTTGCCTTCTCCCTGTCTATCTTCAGGGTCATGTCGAGAATGCTCTTGCCGAACTTATGATGGGCAACAACCCAGACGACAGCAACCACAGCAATGACTCCTGCCAAAATATAAAGCAATGTGTCCAGACGAACATAATAGTCCATTGGTCAATCCATTATTATTCGACCGGGCTGAAACAATATCCGTACCCGGAGCGGTTTGTCAGATAATTCTTGTATTCCCCGAGCTTGCTCCTTATTCTTGCGATATGGACATCCACCGTCCTGTCAAGCACATATGGGGCGTCTTTCCAAAGTTCGTCGATAATGTCTTCCCTGGAATATACCCTGCCCTCATGCGATGCCAGCAGACAGAGTATCTCAAACTCTTTTTTTGAAAGCAGGACAGGAGCATCAGCCGCATAGACCATTTTCTTGGAAATGTCTATCCTGATTTTTCCTGACACTATCGTGTCGGAAACAGGTTCATGGTCGGAAGAAGTTCTCCTCAACACGGCCTTGACACGGGCAATCACCTCGTGAATGGAAAAAGGCTTGCTGATATAGTCGTCTCCTCCTGCCGAAAACCCAGTCAGCAGATCATTCTCCGCATTCTTCGCAGTAAGGAAAATGATTGGCACCTGGCTCCCGCGTTCCTTTCGGACGACCTCCGCCATCTTGAACCCGGACATCCCTTCCATCATGACATCCAGCAGAATCAGCCTGTGTTCTGGGGAAAGTATTTCGAGCGCCTCTTCCGCAGAAGCTGCACAGTCTACGGAATAGCCTGCGTTTTCAAGGTTAAACTCCAGGATTTCCCTTATATCTTCCTCGTCATCGACAATCAGAATTTTTCCTTCTTCCATAGAAAAAAATTTAGACGGTCTGCCTCTTCGCAAGACAAACCGTCACAAAGGTATTCATTTTACACAATCTTATCGCAACAAATCTGTAAAGTTTTTGTTACAAGGCAGACAGCAGCGACAGGACTGATGCATAAGGAATCATTTCAGTTCAAACTCGACTGTCCCCCTGATATCGTCGGAGGCAGCACCCACATAGGCAGTAAACTTGCCCGGCTCCGACTTCCAGCAGCCTTCGACATCATCATAGAACTGCAGCATCTCAGGCTCGACTTCGAATGTCACGGTAGCGGTCTCTCCCGGAGCAAGATCCACTTTCCGGAATCCTTTAAGCTCCTTCACCGGCCGCGGAAGAGAAGACTCCTCATCACCGATATACATCTGCACGACTTCTTTCCCCTGACGGGAGCCGGTATTGGTCACATCCACAGACACCTTGAGAATGCCGTCAGAGCTCATGGATGACTTGTCTGCCCTGACATTGGAATAACCGAATGTCGTATAGCTCAACCCATGGCCGAAAGCGAACAGAGGAGCTATATTACGGGTGTCGTGCCATCTGTATCCGACAAAGATGCTCTCCTTGTATTCTGTCTCGTCTGCAACATCGTAGGCGCCAAGGGCATGCGGAGCACTGTCTTCAAGCTTCACAGGGAAAGAAAAAGGAAGTTTTCCCGACGGATTAACCTTGCCGAACACCACATCTGCTATGGCATTTCCTGCCTGTGACCCGAGGAACCATACCTGAGCAACAGCCGGCACCTTGTCTATCCAAGGCATTTCAACAGCATTTCCACTCACAAGCAGGACTGCAAGATTGCTGTTTGCCTCAGCCAGCGCTTCGATCACCTTGTCCTGGGCATAAGGAAGGCCGTACTGGCGACGGTCATCCCCCTCACAATCCTGGTTGGTGCTCTTGTTGAGACCTCCGACAAAAATGACTGCATCTGCTTCCTTTGCAGCCTTGACTGCGTCCGAAATCAGACGGGACTCCGATCTGCTCTCCGAAAGATCCTGACCCGAATCCACTGCATCGAACACTGTGGACACATCCCCTACATATCCTCTTTCATATATCACTTCCGCCTTTCCTTCTGCTGCGGTCTTGATACCTTCAAGAGGCAGGACCTCATGCTGCACCTTCAATGAAGAGGAACCTCCTCCCACTGTCATCATCTTGATCGCATTCTCCCCTACTACAAGTATCTTTTTCGCAGAATCCAGGTCGATCGGAAGGACACTGTTGTCATTCTTCAAAAGAACGATTCCCTCGCCTCCGATCTGCCTTGCCGCAGCAAGATGTTCAGGAGAATTCATGGACCCGAACGGCTTGTGAGTATTCATTGCCGTACGGAAATTGAGTTTCAGGACACGGCGGACCTTGTCATCAAGCTGTGCCACAGGAAGTTCTCCACTGCGGAGCTTTTCAAGATATGGAAGCGCCATGTAATATTTGTCATACGCATTCTTGGCACTGACCGTAAGTCCGTCTGTACCTGTCCCGAACTCCATATCAAGCCCGTTCATGGCAGCCTGATCCGTGTCATATGTGCCGCCCCAGTCTGAAATCACAGCCCCGTCGAAACCCCATTCGTCCTTCAGGATATCGTTGAGCAGATATTCATTGTGGCAGCAGTGCTGTCCCTTATAGAGGTTGTATGCCCCCATGATAGACCATGCCCCGCCTTCCTGCACCGCAGCCTTGAAGCCAGGGAGATAAATTTCACGCAAGGCCCTGTCGTCCACTGTCACATTGACTGTATGGCGGTGAGCTTCCTGGTTGTTGAGAGCAAAATGCTTGACACAGGCAGCCACACCGTTCTTCTGAAGATTCCGGATATACGGGACAACCATCTTCGATGTCAGGTACGGATCTTCGCCCATGTACTCGAAATTCCTGCCGTTAAGAGGAGTCCTGTAAATGTTGATACCCGGTCCGAGAATCACATCCTTCTCCCTGTACCGTGCCTCTTCTCCGAGGGATTTGCCGTAAAGGGCGGACATTTCAGGATTCCAGGTGGCAGCCAGACAGGTCAATGCAGGGAAAGCCGTACATGAGTCATTGGTCCAGCCTGCCTGGTTCCACTCATCCCAAAGCACCTCCGGTCTGACCCCGTGAGGCCCGTCGTCTGTCCACAGATCCGGGATTCCGAGCCTCGGCACACCCCTTGATGAAAATTTGGACTGCGCATGGATCAAAGCCACCTTTTCCTCTAAAGTCAGCCTGCCCAACGCATCCTCGACACGTTCGTCAAGAGGCTTGGACTCATCCATGTAGACAGGCAGATCCGACTTTGGTCCGCCGCACGAAACCGCTGTCGCAGCACACAGGACCGCCACACCTTTCAGTGAAGTCTTTAATGTCATAATAATGTAAGTTATAAGTATATTAACTATGCAATGGCCGATGTTATAACGATTCTACAAAAATACGATTTATCCGCACACAAACAAGACCGCCAAGCATAATCTTTTCCCGACCATTCCGTATTTCCAATCTGACATAATGCAGCAACAAGGATCTGCCGAAACGCCATGCTTTTCAAATTAAAATAAGTACATTTGTAAACTATATATGGCATAAATTAGTAGTTATATGAATAGCAAGCCAATGGCAAATAATAAAATTTCCACTACAAATATCTGTAGTGGAGGGAAATTCTTAATGCAAATATCCGGACCTCACTCTTTAAACGAAGACGGAACTGCTATTCCATTCGAAGAACAAATGGCGATAGTATCTCATTATTTACACAATCAAGGCCATAAATATGCTATTCCATACAAGAAAAAGGCAGAAGAACTAATAGACATATACAACAAACAGCAAGAAAAACCAGAAACTCATTGCGTTTCTGATGTATGTGGCCATTATTCATTGTTCTCTGATTTATTTGCTGCGCCATTTATGCCTGTTGACAATCCCAAATTCACATTTATTGATTTATTCGCCGGGATTGGAGGTTTTAGAATGGCTATGCAAAATCTCGGTGGTAAATGTGTGTTTTCTTCAGAGTGGGATTCACAAGCACAAAAAACATATTTGTTAAATTATGGAGAAGTACCATTTGGGGACATTACAAAAGAGTCCACTAAATCTTTTATCCCAGATGATTTTGACATACTTTGTGCAGGATTTCCTTGTCAGGCATTCTCATTAGCCGGGAAACGACTTGGATTTGAAGAGACAAGAGGGACATTGTTTTTTGATGTAGCTGAAATAATACGAAGGAAGCGTCCTAAGGCATTTTTTTTAGAGAATGTCAAAGGGCTGCTTATTCACGATAAAGGGAAAACCATTCAAACCATTTTAAAAGTATTAAGAGAAGACCTGGATTATTATGTCCCCGAGCCACAAATTGTCAATGCGATGAATTTCGGAGTCCCGCAACATCGTGAAAGGATTTATATCGTAGGGTTCAGAAAAGACCAAAATGTCAACGAGTTTACATACCCAGAACCAACTGATACGACGAAAACATTCGCAGATATAAAAGAAAAAAACACCGTTTCAGCCAAATATTATTTATCAACCCAATACATAAAAACTCTTATAGCCCACAAAGAGCGCCATGCTGCAAAAGGCAACGGTTTTGGATATGAAATAATTCCTGATGATGGAGTGGCAAATGCCATTGTTGTTGGCGGCATGGGACGAGAACGCAATCTTGTAATAGACAACCGTCTTAAAGATTTTACTCCTGTAACCAACATAAAAGGAGAAGTCAATCGTGAAGGGATAAGAAGGATGACCCCACGCGAATGGGCTCGTTTGCAGGGGTTCCCGGATAATTTTATTATTGGAGTGGCCGATGCATCGGCTTATAAACAGTTTGGAAATTCTGTTGCCGTTCCCGCGATTCAAGCCACTGCACAAGAAATAATCAAAAGAATTGATCTATCAAAATCCAAGACATATGGCACTGACAGGCAATAAAGGGGAATGGAGCGAGATATATGTGTTGCTGAAACTCTTAGGAGATGGTGAAGTCCACGCCGGTGATGAGAACCTCAATGAAATCAAGGATCTCGTATATCCAATTGTTATGATATTGAGGGAAGAGTCCGAAGGTAAACTGAAATATTTGCCAGAAAACAGTGATGTCGTAATTCAAACATCAAGCGGAACAGAACTACTTCGTCTGCCGGCAAAAGAATTCGAACATCAAGCGATGAGCTTATTGTACTCATTGCAAAGCATTGATGATAAAGACTCCGGCAAAAAAGGAGCATTCAGCATTTCTTATACAGAAGATTTCATGACAAAGATTCATTGCCACTCATTGAAAGCCAAATCTTCTGACAAAACAGATATACGAATTGTCCTTCACGACAGGAGGACAAAGCTGAATACCGAAATGGGATTCAGCATCAAGTCTCAACTTGGCGGAGATTCAACATTGCTCAACGCAGGCAAGACCACTAATTTCAATTTTAAAATTTGTGGGAACAACTTGAGCGATGCAGACATTGAATATATCAACACCCTCAATCCAAAACAGAAGAAAGTAATTCTCAGAGTCCAAGCCATTAAAAACAAGGGATGTCATCTTGTTTTCGACAAGGTCGACAATCCTACTTTCAGAAACAATTTGGCAATGCTTGACAGCAGTCTTGGAGAAATCATCGGTCTGTTGCTACTTGAACAACTCGAACATGACACGAATATGTTAAAGGATCTGGTTCAGGCTCTATCAGAAAAGAATCCTCTGCACTTCGATATATCCCAGAACAATCCGTACTATGCATATAAAGTGAAGAACCTTTTGACATCATCCGCTCTTGGAATGATGCCAGGGAAAGCCTGGAATGGAAAATATGATGCTAACGGTGGCTATCTTGTAGTAAAAGAAAGTGGAGATATCCTCTGTTACCATTTCTATGACCGCAACCGCTTTGAGGACTTCCTCTATAATAACGCATATCTTGAAAGAGCAAGCACAACAAGACACGAATATGCCAAAATCATCAAAGAAGAAGACGGCACTCTGACATTTAAGCTGAATCTCCAAATACGGCTTAAATAATTCTCCAGAACGATAAATTATAGATTTTCTTAAAATGTTGGTGCTTTTGTTGGTGCCGTACAAAGAAAAAGGAGTCGCGATAATTTCGCAACTCCTTAATTTTGAGGGTGGTCCCAACAGGGCTTGAACCTGTGACCCCCTGATTATGAGTCAGGTGCTACTAACCAACTGAGCTATGGGACCTTTTTATTTGCATTCTTGCCCGGCAATCGGACAGGAATGCAAATATAGCAATAATTTCTGATTCTCTAAAATCTATCTGATTTTTCCGACAGAAAATGAGAAGTCAGACAATTCTGTCAGACCTTGATCTCTACTTCAACTCCTGAAGGAAGTTCCAGCTTCATCAGGGCATCAACAGTCTTCTGTGTAGACTCGTAGATGTCGAGAAGGCGGCAGTATGAATTGAGCTCGAACTGCTCGCGGGACTTCTTGTTCACGAAAGTGGAGCGGTTTACAGTGAAGATCTTCTTGTCAGTCGGAAGCGGAATAGGTCCATTCACGCGAGCTCCTGTAGAAGACACTGTATCAACGATCTTCTTTGCTGACTTGTCAACCAGCATATGATCGAATGATTTGAGTTTTATTCTTATTTTCTGGCTCATTTTATTTCCGTTTATATTATTATTCCTCGTCATCGACTGGCTTGTAGCCGCTCTTCTCGATAACCTCTTTTGCAAGGTTTGCAGGAACTTCAGCGTAATGATCGAAAGACATTGTGCTGGTTGCTCGTCCAGAAGAGATGGTCCTAAGCACTGTCACATATCCGAACTGCTCTGCGAGCGGAACGAACGCCTTGACGATGCGTGCTCCTCCTGTAGTGGAATCCATCGCATTGATCTGTCCCCTGCGGCGGTTGAGGTCTCCGACGATATCTCCCATGTAATCCTCCGGTGTAACCACTTCGAGGCTCATGATAGGTTCGAGAAGAACCGGCTTTGCCTTAGGGCATGCATGACGGAATGCCATCCTTGCGCAGATCTCGAATGAGAGCTGGTCAGAGTCCACAGGGTGGAAGGAACCGTCCTTCAGGACAACCTTGAGGGATGGAACCTCGTATCCTGCAAGCACACCGTTTGCCATTGCAGACTTGAATCCTTTCTCCACAGACGGGATGAATTCCTTAGGGATGTTACCACCCTTCACCTCATCCACGAACTGAAGTCCTGTAACTCCTTCGTCTGCAGGACCGATCTCTACGATGATGTCTGCGAACTTACCACGACCACCTGTCTGCTTCTTGAAGACTTCACGGTGCTGTACAGTGGCTGTAATAGCCTCCTTGTAGTTGACCTGAGGTGCGCCCTGGTTGATATCCACTCCGAATTCACGGCGGAGACGGTCCACGATGATGTCAAGGTGAAGCTCACCCATACCGCTGATGACAGTCTGTCCTGTCTCATGGTCAGTCTTGACAGTGAAGGTAGGGTCCTCCTCTGCAAGCTTCGCAAGAGCGATACCGAGCTTGTCGAGATCCTTCTGGGTCTTAGGCTCCACTGCAAGTCCGATCACCGGATCAGGGAATTCCATAGACTCGAGGGTGATAGGATGATCCTCTGCGCAGATGGTGTCACCTGTACGGAGGTCCTTGAATCCGACTGCAGCACAGATGTCTCCCGCCTCGACGAACTCTATAGGGTTCTGCTTGTTTGAATGCATCTGGTAAAGTCTCGCAACACGCTCCTTCTTGCCGGAACGGGTGTTGAGCACATATGAACCTGCATCAAGACGGCCTGAATATGCCCTGAGGAATGCAAGACGGCCTACGAAAGGATCGGTTGCAATCTTGAACACGAGAGCTGCAAAAGGCTCGCTTGCAGACGGCTTGCGCTCTTCCTCCTCGCCGGTCTTAGGGTTTACACCTGTAACGGAACCCTTGTCGAGAGGTGAAGGGAGATAACGCATCACTGCATCAAGAAGGAACTGGACGCCCTTGTTCTTGAATGAAGAACCGCAGCATGCAGGAACAATCGCCATATCGATGGTAGCCTTTCTCAAGGCTGCGATGAGCTCGTCCTCGGTAATCGAGTCCGGATCATCGAAGAATTTTTCCATCAGAGTCTCGTCATACTCGGCAGCAGCCTCGACGAGCTTCTCACGCCACATGGCAACATCAGCCTCCATCTCGGCAGGAACATCCTTTACCTGATAGTTGACGAGTTCTTCGGTATTGTCATAATAGATTGCCTTCTTGGCGATAAGGTCCACGATACCCTGGAACTTGTCCTCTGCTCCGATAGGGAGGCAGATAGGAACTGCAGTTGCCCCGAGCTTGGTCTTGATCTCCTCAACCACTGCAAGGAAGTCAGCACCCACGCGGTCCATCTTATTGACATAAGCAATCTTTGGCACTCCGTACTTGTCTGCCTGCCTCCATACCGTCTCGGACTGAGGCTGGACACGGCCCACTGCACAGAAAGTGGCTACCGTACCGTCAAGCACACGCAGAGAACGCTCCACCTCAACGGTGAAGTCCACGTGGCCCGGAGTGTCGATCAGGTTGATCTGATATGTATCCCCTTTATAGTGCCAGAAAGCGGTAGTGGCAGCGGAGGTGATCGTAATACCGCGCTCCTGCTCCTGCACCATCCAGTCCATTGTGGCAGCACCCTCGTGAACCTCTCCGATCTTATGGGTCTTACCCGTATAG
>JADIMD010000101.1 GCA_017695015.1 Candidatus Cryptobacteroides faecigallinarum
GCTCAGACAAATAGCCGCCGCTGCCGCCAACGACCGCAGAGAGGACATTCCTGCAAGCGAACTGAGGATAGGGCTGAAATGCGGAGGGTCGGACGGATTCTCGGGAATCACGGCAAACCCTCTTCTCGGCAGATTCTCCGACTGGATAGTCCGCCAGGGAGGCACGACAGTCCTGACGGAAGTGCCAGAGATGTTCGGGGCCGAGACCCTGCTGATGGCGAGATGCAAAGACAGAAGCACATTCGACAGGACAGTCAGGATGATCAACGGCTTCAAGGAATATTTCATACGGAACGGCCAGCCAGTGTACGAAAACCCCTCTCCGGGCAACAAGGCAGGAGGCATATCCACCCTCGAAGAGAAATCGTTGGGCTGCACCCAGAAATCAGGCAAATCCGAGGTGACCGGAGTGATGGAATACGGGGAGCGGATCACCGAGCACGGGCTGAACCTTCTCTGTGCTCCCGGCAATGACCTTGTCGCCGCCACTGCACTTGCTGCATCAGGCTGCCAGATGGTGCTCTTCACCACAGGAAGGGGGACTCCGTTCGGAACTTTCGTGCCGACAGTCAAGGTCTCGTCAAACTCGAAGCTTGCAGAAAGCAAACCGGGGTGGATAGACTTCAATGCAGGCGTTATCGTGGACGGCAAGGCAGCTGCCCAGACAGACGACGAATTCATAGATTTCGTGCTTGAGACAGCCTCAGGAGCTCCTGTATGCAATGAAAAGGCAGGATACAGCGAGATTGCAATCTTCAAGACCGGGGTGACCCTATAATTTCCGTTACTGGTAACGGAAAATTTGAAAAATCCATTTTTATTGTTATATTTGTGGCTGGTCCAATCTGGATCAGCCACTTCTGATTCAAGTATAACGCATTGGGCTACTGCAAATTGACAATCAAAAACCAATCAGATATGAAAATCAACAGCGAAGTAAGATATGCCTCACATCCGGACGATGTGAAGCATTATGACACTGCGAAACTGAGAGAGCATTATCTAATGGAAAAGGTGTTCTCCGCAGACGAGATCAACATTGTCTACACCATGCACGACAGGATGATGGCAGGGGGTGCAATGCCTGTGAATGAAGTCCTTGAGCTGAAGCCGATAGACATCCTGCGCAGCGAATATTTCCTTTCACGCAGGGAAATGGGCATCTTCAATGTAGGAGGCAAAGGCTTCGTAAAGGCAGGTGAAGAGACATATCCGATGGATTACAAGGAGGCCCTGTACCTCGGACGGGGAGACAGGAAAGTGACTTTCGAGAGCCTCGATCCTGCCAATCCGGCAAAATTCTATTTCTGTTCAGCCACTGCACATGCTTCATATCCTGACCATCTTACCACAAGGGAGAATGCCGTAAGGATGGAGCTCGGCACGCTTGAAGAGAGCAACCACCGCGTCATCAACAGGATGCTGGTCAAGGAAGTCGTTCCGGGATGTCAGCTCCAGATGGGCATGACAGAGCTGAAGCCCGGAAGCACATGGAACACCATGCCGGCACATACCCACAACAGGAGAATGGAGATATATTTCTATTTCGAAATTCCTGACGACCAGGCTATCTGCCATTTCATGGGAGAACCTCAGGAGACAAGGCACATCTGGATGAAGAACGAACAGGCAGTCATCTCTCCTGAATGGAGCATCCATTCCGCATGCGCAACGAAGAACTACACCTTCATCTGGGCAATGGCAGGAGAGAACCTCGACTACAACGACATGGACGGTTGCTCTACTTCAGACCTCAAATAATTGAAATACAATTTAATCAATAAGCATTATGGTAAATTTTTCACTCGAAGGTAAAGTTGCTCTCGTCACCGGAGCATCTTACGGTATCGGTTTCGCCATCGCCACTGCATTTGCGAATGCAGGAGCCAAGATTGCATTCAACGACATCAAGCAGGAGCTCGTAGACAAAGGCATAGCTTCCTACAAGGAACTCGGCATCGACGCCAAGGGATATGTTTGCGATGTAACCAAGGAAGACCAGGTGCAGGAGCTTGTAGCCAAGATTGAAAAGGATCTCGGTCCTGTCAATATCCTTGTGAACAATGCAGGAATCATCAAGCGTATACCTATGATCGAGATGAAGGCCGAGGAATTCCGTCAGGTCATCGACATCGACCTCAACGGTCCTTTCATCGTTTCCAAGGCTGTCATTCCTTCAATGATCAAGAACGGAGGTGGAAAGATCATCAACATCTGCTCAATGATGTCAGAGCTCGGCCGCGAGACCGTATCCGCATATGCAGCTGCCAAGGGAGGCCTGAAAATGCTCACCCGCAACATAGCATCAGAATACGGAGAGTACAACATCCAGTGCAACGGTATAGGACCGGGTTATATTGCTACTCCTCAGACAGCTCCTCTGCGCGAGCGTCAGGCTGACGGATCACGTCATCCTTTCGATGCATTCATCGTGGCCAAGACCCCTGCTGCTCGCTGGGGTACTGCTGAAGACCTTCAGGGACCTGCTGTATTCCTTGCATCATCAGCATCTGATTTCGTGAACGGTCATATCCTCTATGTGGACGGAGGTATCCTCGCCTACATAGGCAAACAGCCTCAATAATGATGAGAAAGTTGATCATATCCATGGCAGCAGCCTTCGCGGCTGCTGCTTTGCTGACTTCCTGCGGACAGGGAGGCCACAACATCACAGTGACAAACGACACTGACCTCGACAGGTACTGCGAGACAGTGGAGATATCACAGGAAAGTCTTGGAGGCATCGACCTCAACACCGTGGCCATAGTGGACGAGGCAGGCAATGCTATCCCGTCACAGGTATATACAGACATTGCAGGCAACACCAGTCTGCTTTTCCAGGCCACCGTGCCGGCACAGTCTGAAAAGACCTATACAATAGCGGAGGACAAACAGGGCGCATACGATACCCTCGCATACAGCCGTTATGTCCCTGAAAGGATGGACGATTACGCATATGAGAACAATCTCGTTGCTGGACGCATCTACGGACCGTCACTCGAAGATCCTCGCACTTTCGGATCTGACATATGGCTCAAATGCACAGACAGGCTGATTATCGACGAATGGTATGAGAAAGCCGACTACCACCACAACTACGGTGACGGCATGGACTGCTACAAGGTAGCGAACACGCTCGGAGGCGGAGCTCTTGTACCATATGCAGGAGATGGCGAGAAGCTTGTCATCGGCGACAACTATGCAACCCAGATTCATGTGTGCGACGGACCTGTCCGCACTGAAGCAGTGCTGGAATATGCCCCATTCAAGGTCGGAGACAAGATGGTCTCAGCCACAAGGGTGCTTTCACTCGATGCCAACAGCCGTTTCGTGGAATGGGCCACCACTTTCCACTGCGAAGATGCAGACTCAATTGATGTTGTCCTCGGAGCAGTGATGCATGATGTAGTGGGCAAGAAGGCGGAACTCAACTGGATTGCCTTCACCGAAAAAGCTTCCGATTCTGCAGACCCTGACAGGGACGGCAACATTTCCGTGGCTGTCGTATATGACAAGGCAGAGCTGGACGACAATCCGTACTACACTTCTGGAGAATGCAGCAACGGAGGTGAAAAGCATGCTGTAATCATCACCAGGGAACCTGTAGGGAAAGCCATCACCACATGGACCGGTTCCGGATGGAGCCAGGGTGGCATAGAATCACAGGAAAGCTGGGCACAGCTCGTCAAAGACTTCGCATATGCCCAGCAGCATCCTCTCAAGGTGAAAGTGAAATAGAGACTGATCTACTCCATAAGTTTCTTATATTTGAAACGCTTCGGTTCTACTTCGCCGAGGCGTTTCTTTTTATTCTCCTCGTACTCGGAATATGTTCCCTCGAAGAAATAGACCTGGGAATCACCTTCGAAAGCAAGGATATGGGTCGCTATCCTGTCGAGGAACCACCTGTCATGGGAAATCACGACTGCACATCCGGCAAAATTCTCGAGACCTTCTTCTAGAGCACGGATAGTATTCACATCCACATCATTCGTAGGCTCGTCGAGAAGCAGCACATTGCCCTCTTCCTTAAGCGTAAGAGCCAGATGCAGCCTGTTCCTTTCACCTCCTGAAAGGATTCCGCACAGTTTCTCCTGATCAGCACCCGAGAAATTGAACCGGGACACATATGCCCTTGCATTCACTTCCCTGTTGCCCAACTTCACGAAATCCGAATCCTGGGCAATCGTCTGGTACACCGTTCTGTCAGGGTCAATACTCTTGTGCTGCTGGTCCACATATGCCAGCTTCACAGTGTCACCTATCGTTATAGTACCTGCGTCAGGTTTCTCTATCCCCATTATAAGCCTGAACAGCGTGGTCTTTCCCGCTCCGTTAGGTCCTATCACTCCCACGATACCTGCAGGAGGCAGGACAAACGAAAGATGCTCGAACAGGAGCTTGTCCCCATATGCCTTCGAGACATCATTGAACTCGATAACCTTGCTTCCGAGCCTCGGACCGTTAGGAATGTATATTTCAAGGCTTGCCTCCTTTTCCTTGGCACTCTCGCCTGCAAGCTTCTCATATGCCCCGAGTCGGGCTTTCGACTTGGCCTGCCTTGCCTTAGGCGCCATCCTGACCCATTCCAGCTCTCTCTCAAGAGTCTTCCGTCTCTTGCTCTCCTGCTTCTCTTCCTGCGCCAGTCTCAGAGACTTCTGCTCCAGCCATGATGAATAGTTGCCTTTCCACGGTATGCCCTCTCCCCTGTCGAGCTCCAATATCCATCCTGCCACATTGTCCAGGAAGTACCTGTCGTGCGTCACGGCTATGACTGTACCCTTGTACTGATGCAGATGGGCTTCGAGCCACTGTATGCTTTCGGTGTCGAGATGGTTGGTCGGCTCGTCCAGAAGAAGCACATCAGGCTGACGCAGCAAAAGACGGCACAGAGCCACCCTCCTGCGCTCTCCACCGCTCAATGTAGCCACCTTTGCATCAGGCGGAGGACAGTTGAGAGCATCCATCGCTCTTTCCAGCTTTGAATCTATCTCCCATCCGCCACAATGGTCAATCCTGTCAGTAAGCACTCCCTGACGCTCGATAAGGGCATTCATCTCATCGTCCGACATCGGCTCGGCGAACTTCATGCTCACTTCCTCATATTCTTTCAAAAGGGCCATAACCTCGCTCACACCTTCCTGTACGACCTCGATGACAGTCTTGGCCGGATCCATCTGCGGCTCCTGTTCGAGATATCCCACGGAATATCCCGGGGCCCACACCACTTCTCCCTGGTAGGACTTCTCCACCCCTGCTATTATCTTCATCAGAGTGGACTTTCCGGAACCGTTGAGACCGATGATGCCTATCTTCGCCCCATAAAAGAAAGACAGATATATGTCTTTAAGAATCACTTTGTTGTTGTGGGGAAGGACCTTTCCCACCCCGTTCATTGAAAAAATAATCTTCTCGTCTGCCATATTTTCAAATTTGTGCAAAGATAATCTTCCGGACCAATAATCCAACCACATCAGCTGTCATTCTTGTCTTTTTTTATCCTTTTGCACCATTCTCCTGGTGTCTCGTTCATATACAGTCTGAATGCCATGCTGAACGAAGTCGTCGTCCTGAATCCAGACATCCCGGCCAGGTCCGCTACTTTAAGGCCCGGATTGGAATTGAACAGGGCGATGGCATATTTTATCCTGTGATAATTGACATACTGGCAGAAGTTCTTTCCAGTGTACAGATTGATGGTCCTGGAAAGGTACGCCTTGTTGGTAAACAGTTCCTTTGCCACACTTCCGATACTGAGGTCTGGATCGAGAAACGGCTTCTCTGTCTCGAAATACGAGCAAAGCCTCTCGAATATCGACCTGTATCCGGCATCGGAACGGGCATTGTCTTTCGAAAGCATGCATAGATATGTCCTGGAAGATTCCTGCAGCTGCTTTTCCCTGTCCTTCAAGAGCACGAACACGCTTCCTGACACGAATCTGCTGCACATCAGATAGAAAAGCGTCACAAGGACAGCCAGGCAAGCAAGGATGATCGCAGTCAGCATCCAGCCTGTTACACTCGCCACAACCGCACCTATGACTTGGAGCAGCACGAACACAAGCAGATAGAACCTGTCAGTCCTTTCCATCAGCACATCGATGAAGTCCGGAGTATATTCAAGCCTGGCAGAACGGTCCGACATGTCGAGCACTGACACTCCTGTGACAGCCAAAGCCGAGACCATTGTTATCACCGGAAACATCCACATGCAGCATGTGATATGCAGAGGCATGAAAAGTGCCCGTATGCAATATGCCGGAATGCATGTGACGGCGACTACGGCAGCCACACGGAGCATCAGTTTCCTGTTCCTCACTGAGATGAAAAAGGGCATGACCGCAAAGCTTACTTCGTTCAGAAGGGAGCCATTCAGAGTCTTCAGGAAAACTATATTATATATGACAGGAATTACGGCATTGAACAGTGTGAGCATAATGACAACGGGCACTATATTTCCGTTGAATTCCTGCCTTCTCCATCCTATCACCGTTCTCACCGACATTGTCAGAAAGATAATGAGAAGCGCCGCACATACCAAGCAAGAAAAATATTCCAGAATGTCCAATTTTCCCATAGAAGTTCTATAAAACGATGACACAAAATTAGACAAAAAGCCCTTTCAGCTAAAGCAGGTGAAAGGGCTCGGATTCACTTATTTTTCTTTTTTATAATAATTTTTCTCTTTTTTAGATTTTCTCTTCCTGATTTTCTTTTTTTGATACGCTTTTTTTACCATGTTTCAGTTTGAGCCCGGTCCTCACTTCATCAAAACCCTCTCCGTACACACCCGTAGCACTCGAAACCGAGATGAAAGCCTTGGGATCTATCAGCCTGACCATTCCCACGATATTGTTGTATTCGTATTTTCTGCACATCACAAGCAGGACTTTCCCTTCATTTCCCGAATACCATCCTGTGGAATCAAGGGCAGTCACTCCCCTTTTCATGTCCCTGACTATGGCATCCGCAATCTCCTTGTATTTAGAAGAAATTATAAGCAGCTGGACTGTGGACTTGTTGCCGAGGAGAACCCAGTCTACCGTGACGGAAAAAGTTACCATAGTCACATATCCATAAACCATGTCATTGACTGTCTTCCCCGGAATCAGAAGGACTGACGCAATGATGAACAGGTCGGCGAACAGGTACACCCTGCCCGGAGATACTGGCCAGTATTTGTTCACAACCATGGCAAGGATATCGGTTCCACCGGTGCTGCCGCCTCTTGTGAGCACTATTCCTATACCTATCGCCTCCACTATTCCTCCTATGATTGAAGTGAACAGCCTGTCCTGAAAAGTCACGACAAGGAAATCAAACTTGGGCAGGACATCAAAAAGGACAGTCGAAAGAAGGATCACATAAATCGTCTTGAACCCGAATGCCTTGCCGAGAACCATAAACCCGATTATAAGCAGGATGGTGTTCAGGACAAAAAATGAATACGCGACAGGGATGCCTGTTGCAAAATATACAATAGTGCACAGACCGGTTCCTCCGCCGCTGGCAATTCCTCCAGGTATCAGGAATGATGTCCATCCAAGACAATAAAGAAGAGTACCGAATGAGACGATAACATAGTCCCAAAGTACTGAAAGAAAACGGTTAGTTCCCATATGTGTTATTTTACTACGATGTTTACAATCTTGCCCGGCACTACTATCACCTTGACGATGTTGCCACCTGCCACATATTTGGAAGTCTGCTCCATCGCACGCACGTGGCTTTCCACTTCTTCCCTGGACATCGACTTCTTGAGCTCTACGGTAAAGCGGGTCTTGCCGTTGAACGACACTGCATATGTGCAGCTGTCCTCAATGGTGTATGCCTCGACATATTCAGGGAAGGATGCATATGTTATGCTCTCCTTGTGGCCGAGGGCCGCCCAGAGCTCCTCTGAAATATGAGGGGCGAACGGTGAAAGCAGTATCACAAGAGGCTCGAGTATTGCTCTCTTGTTGCATGAATGCTCATACAGTTCATTGACCGCAATCATGAATGCGCTGACTGCCGTATTGAAAGAGAATGCCTCGATGTCTGTCCTGACCTTCAGTATAAGCTTGTGCAGGGTCTTGAGTTCGTCAGGGGTCGGCTTGTCATCATTGACAATGAAGTTGTCCCTGTCATAGAAAAGCCTCCAGACTCTCTTCAGAAATCTGAACACCCCGTCGATACCTTTTGTGTCCCATGGTTTCGACTGTTCCAATGGGCCGAGAAACATCTCGTAAAGTCTCAATGTGTCAGCCCCGTAGGTATCGCATACCATATCAGGGTTCACGACATTGTACATGGATTTGCTCATCTTCTCTACAGCATAGCCGCAAATATATTCCCCGTCTTCAAGAATGAACTCCGCATCCGCGAATTCAGGTCTCCACTGGCGGAATGCATCCATATCGAGCCTGTCATTATGGACAATATTGACATCCACATGTATTTCGGTAGTCTCGTACTTGTCCTTGAGTCCGCATGAAACGAATGTATTCGTCCCCACTATACGGTATACGAAACTTGACCTGCCCTGGATCATTCCCTGGTTTATGAGTTTCTTGAACGGTTCTTTCTCGCACACATATCCGAGGTCATACAGGAACTTGTTCCAGAAACGGGAATAGATCAGATGTCCGGTAGCGTGCTCCGTTCCACCTATATAAAGGTCTACATTCCTCCAGTAGCTGTCAGCCTCCTTGCCTACGAGGGCAGTGCTGTTGTGAGGATCCATATAGCGGAGATAGTATGCGCTGCTGCCTGCGAATCCCGGCATGGTGCTCTTCTCTATAGGCCAGCCGTCCACATCCCAGTCCTTTGCCCTGCCGAGAGGAGGTTCACCTGTCTCGGTCGGCTTGTACTCGTCAATCTCAGGAAGTTCGAGAGGCAATGATTCATAAGGCATCGGAGTGGCTATCCCGTCCTTGAAATAGACAGGGAAAGGCTCGCCCCAATATCTCTGACGGGAGAAAATCGCATCCCTCAACCTGTAATTTATCTTCCTGTGGCCTATCCCGTGCTTCTCTACATAATCTATTGCGGCAGGAATGGCCTCCTTCACCGTCAGTCCGTCCAGGAATCCTGAATTGCACATGATGCCTTCCTTGGCGTCGAAGCTGGATTCGCTCACATCGCAGCCTTCTATGAGAGGGATTATAGGGAGATTGAAATGCTTTGCGAAAGCATAGTCCCTGCTGTCATGGGCAGGAACTGCCATAATCGCTCCCGTACCGTAACCTGCCAGGACATATTCTGAAATCCATACAGGCACCTTGGTCCCTGTAAGAGGATTGACAGCATAAGAGCCGGAGAACACGCCCGTTACCTTATGTGTCTCTGCAAGTCTCTCCCTTTCGGTCTTTTTCCTTGCCTGGGCAAGATATTCTTCCACAGCAGCCTTCTGTTCAGGCGAGGTGAGCTTCTCCACCCATTCGCTTTCCGGGGCAAGCACCATGAATGTCACTCCGAACACCGTATCTGCACGGGTGGTGAAAATCACCATGTCATACTCAGTGTCTCCATTGTATGCCTTGAACACCATTTCAGCGCCCTGGGACTTGCCGATCCAGTTCTTCTGCATGTCTTTCAGGGAATCCGTCCAGTCGAGGCTGTCGAGGTCGTCAAGCAGCCTCCCAGCATATGCGGACACCCTGAGAAGCCACTGGGTCATCTTCTTCTGCTCGACAGGATAACCTCCTCTGACAGAATAGCCTTCCTTGACCTCATCATTGGCAAGCACTGTCCCGAGCTGCGGGCACCAGTTCACTGCAGTCTCCCCCTGATATGCTATCCTGTAGTTCATCAGGACCTTTGACTTCTCCTTCTCCGACATAGCATTCCACTCTGTGGAAGTGAATTGCATCGGCACACTGCATGCTGCATCAATCCCCTCTGTACCGCCGGCAGCAAAAGCAGCCTCCAACTCTTCTATAGGTCTTGCCTTCTGTGCAGAATTGTCATAATAGCTTCCGAACATCTTGAGGAAAGCCCACTGCGTCCATTTGTAATACTCCGGATCGCAGGTCCGAACCTCTCTCGACCAGTCATAAGAGAAGCCGATCCTGTCCAGCTGCTCCCTGTATCTGGCAATGTTCTTCGCTGTGGTGATAGCAGGATGCTGCCCTGTCTGGATAGCATACTGCTCCGCAGGAAGACCGAAAGCGTCATAACCCATCGGATGAAGCACATTGAATCCGCAAAGTCTTTTGTACCTGCTGAATATGTCGCTTGCTATATATCCGAGAGGATGGCCGACATGCAGCCCGGCCCCTGACGGATACGGGAACATGTCAAGCACATAATACTTTGGCCTGGATGTGTCCTCCACAGCCTTGAATGTCTGATGTTCAGCCCAGTATGACTGCCATTTCTTTTCTATTTCCTTGAAATTGTATTCCATGTCGAATATTATTTTATCCCAAATCCTCTTCTTTCTGACTTTTTCTCCAATATGAACTCTATCGGCAATGTCATGGATGTCCTGACCTTTTCTCCGTTGACCCTGCCGGGCCTCCACTTTGGCGAAGCCGAGATTACCCTGACAGCCTCGGCTTCAAGCCTCGGGTCTACGCCCCTGACAACTTCCACATCGGTGACCTTGCCGTCCTTGTCAATTATGAAATCCACGATCACGCGCCCCTGTACGCCCTCTTCCACAGCAGACTGAGGATATCTCAGATATTGGTACACCCACCTCTGCAGGAACTGTCTCGGGTCGTCGCTGTTAAGGAACATCGGCTTCACGTCGCAGTCGTTGAACGAGACCACATCGTCATAGGCAGGTCCCCTCTCGATGGTCTCATCCGGACGGAAGGATATTGGCTTGCCCGTATTGGCTATGGCTACAGTCATGTTGTATGCATATTCCAGGACATTCTCCATCATCCCGTAATCGATAATTGACCCCGTATCCCTGCAAGTGTTGTGCTCAGGATATTTTCCCGATGTCAGCATCACTGCAGGTATCTCCTTGGAGTAGAACGCCCTGTGGTCGGAAGGATATGGCTCTTCTGCCACGATTTCCGGCAGGACGGGCTGAAGCTCCTTTTCAAGCTCCCTTATCAGGGAATTCAAATCCGAATTGGACGCCGTATAGGCATATAAGCCATTGTCTGCAGTGCCGAGCATATCCAGATTTATCATGGCATCTATCTGCCCTATATCTTCCGCAAATGTCCTGTCAAGGAAATACCATGCACCTGCGTATGACCTGGTGGACGAACCGAAACCTACAAATACGACAGACCTTCTGAGGAGTGTGGAATTGGTCTCCAGCATCCTCGCAAGCTCCATCATCACGGCAAGTCCGGACGCATTACCATTGGCCCCGTAATAAATCTGGTCTACCGGCTTGCCGTCCACAGTCATCCTGTTCACTCCAAGGTTGTCAAGCCTCGCCCCCACGACTACATACCTGTCCTTCAGATCCTTGTCATATCCCTGGATAAAACCTGTCACATTCCTGGATGTCAATGTGTCTCCATCAGGCAGTACGATACCGAAAGTATCTCCTGACGGAGGGCACAGCATTTCGACCCCGTATCCTGAAAGCACGGAATAGAGGTACTCCGCAGCAGCCTTCTCCCCGTCAGAGCCCGGAGCACGTCCTTCGAGGGAAGCAGAAGAAAGGAAACCCACTTCCTCCCTGAAAGACCTTACGGTCTCGCTGTCATAAAGGGACGCATAGTCAGCCCCCGTCCTGTACTGGGAATAAAGGTCGGGCGAGAAAGTCAAAGAAATGAGGCAGATGCCGATGATATATAATGCAGTCCTGTGCATGGCTACCTGTTCACCAGAATCCACACATCAGCAGGGCAGAATGGCTCCCTGTAGACACCTTTCAGCAACAGGAAAGCGTCCTCAATGTCGTCTGACGGGCATATCCCGACGGCTGTATACTTGTTAATGGATATTCTGACAGGTATATAACCGGCATCTGACACTGTCCTGATCATGCCCTCGGCATTGGACTCCTTGACAAAAGCCCCTACGATGATGTAATACTTGTGATCCAGATTTGTAGAATAAAGCGCTCCTATTTCAGACACTGTGTGGACTTCCGCTTTCATTCTCCTGATAGAATCCACTATGGCGAGAGAATCCGCCTGTCTCTGCTGCTTTGACTTCAGCTCCTGGATCTTCGCATCCGCCGCCACAATCTCTTCTTTCATAGCCTCCAGCTCAGCCGATGTCGGCCTTCCTGCAATCTTCCTGAACATGTCGCAGCCGGTAAAAAGCATAAGGAATACCAGCATTGACAGCACTGCATGTATCTTCATGGTTATTGACTTTGCTTATCGTGCAAATTTAACCATTTAATGGACTGCTCCAAAATAAAAATGATATATTTGCATACTGTACAGACCCGACAGCATGAAAAGACTTGTCCTCCTATACATATTTCTGCTTTCCGCAGCCTCCGGACACTCACGGAGACTGCCGTTCGACGGTGTCCCCGTACCGGCTCTGCCGACTGACACCGTCACTGTCACAGTAATCGGAGATGTGATGATGCACTCGGCACAGATAGAGAACTGCCATGGGCGATATGCGGAAATGCACGGGACAGCCGATCCCGACAGCAGCGGACATTACGACTACTCTCCCTGCTTCAGGGAAATAAGGGACATGCTCGTGGACGCTGACATCTGTATCGCCAACATGGAGTTTACCCTCGCAGGGGCTCCGTACAGCGGTTATCCTGCGTTCTGCGCCCCCGAATCCTTTGCAGACCATGTCGCCGACTGCGGAGTGGATGTATTCCTTACCGCCAACAACCACATATTCGACAAGGGGGAACCGGGAGCAAGGCGCACCCTCGGGATATACAGGCGGATGCAGGAAAGGGGCATCGGAGACACTGGATGCTACACCGACAGCCTTCATATGTCACATGCTTATCCTCTCATAGTCGAGAAAGACGGGATAAGGATTGCCCTGGTGAATTTTACATACGGGACGAATGTGGGCCACGGGAAAGAATTCCCTAAAGTGTCTGTCATGGACAGGGAGGAAATAGCTGCCGCCATGCAGACCGCAAGAGACAGCGCCGACATCATTATAGCATTGCCGCACTGGGGGACGGAATATGCCCTGAAACATTCTGCAGAACAGGCAAAGATGGCTGAATTTTTAGTCAGAAGGGGTGCAGACGCGGTCATAGGCTCCCATCCCCATGTGGTCCAGGACATCGACAGCCTGAAGGCCCTGAGCGGAGACTATGTGCCGGTGGTATATTCCCTCGGAAACATAATCTCCAACATGAGCGCACCGAACACAAGAATCGGGCTCATGGCCACATTGCCTGTGATAAGGTACACTGACGGCAGCACCAGCATCGGGAAGATTTCATACACCTTCACATGGTGTACACTCCCGGGAAGGCTCGAAGACAGCCATATGACAATCCCCGTAGAAAGATTTAAAGGGCGGAGGGAGCTGTGGTCCATACCTTCGGACTATGACAACATGGTTGACACTTACAACAGGATACTCGAATCATCAGGAATAAAAGGAAATGAAAAAGACAATAACTCTTGAAGCCATAGACCCCATCGAAATCTACGGGGCGGGCAACAGGATACTCGAAGCATTGTGCAACTATTACCCTGACACGACGATAATCGCACGCGGCAATGAAATCAGAGTGGACGGGGACGAAAAGTCCATCGAGGACTTTGAAATGAAGATAAACACCCTCATAGAAAAGAGGAAGCACAAGATGAATCTCACTCCGTACGATGTGGAGGAAATGTTCGAAGGGGAATCCCCTGCCGGCATCACAGGGATAAGGGGAGACGCAGTGATAGTGTACGGGACTGACGGCAAGCCGATACGGGCAAGGAACAGCACCCAGGAAGAGATGGTAAGGGCCTATTTCGAGAACGACCTAATCTTTGCAACAGGCCCTGCCGGTACGGGCAAGACATATGTCGCAATCGCCCTTGCAGTCAGAGCCCTCAAAAACAGGGAAGTGAAAAGGATTATTCTGACAAGGCCGGCTGTGGAGGCAGGAGAGAGGCTCGGATTCCTGCCGGGAGACCTTAAAGACAAGCTGGACCCGTATCTCCAGCCCCTGTACGACGCCCTTGAAGACATGATTCCTGCCAAAAAGCTCCAGGGCTTCATGGAAGACGGCACAATCCAGATAGCTCCTCTTGCATACATGAGAGGAAGAACCCTCGACAGGGCTTGCGTAATACTCGACGAAGCCCAGAACACCAATCTCGGACAGCTGAAAATGTTCCTGACCAGAATGGGGAAAGACGCCAAGTTCATCGTCACGGGAGATGCGTCACAGGTGGACTTGCCGCACAAGGAAGATTCAGGACTGATAAAGGGAATAGAGCTGATAAAAGGAATAAAGGGCATCGCCACAATACACTTCAGAAAAGAAGATATTGTCCGACACCCTCTCGTGGTCAAAATAGTCAGAGCCTTCGACAAGGAAGGCTCTGCGGAATAATCAATTAGAGAGCTGACACCCCGTTCTTGACGATAGTGTCATACTTGTTGTATGCCTCCATGTACTGAGGATTCTCGTCACGGAAACGGTAGTAGATATTCTTGAGATACTCGGCGATATTCACCTTGATCTCCTTATCCTTTGTGACTGCAAAAGCACTCTCGAACGGTTCAATGGCATTCTTGAGGGCTGTCTCGAATTCCTCTATGAGAGCCATGTACTTGGCGTCGTCCATCTCACGCGCTGCCAGATCCTGGATCTCGATAGCCTCGTTGTAATAGAGGATACCTATGCCGATATATCCGAATTCATATTCAGGATTGATCTCTGTTGACTTTCTGTATGCCTCGACTGCCTTTTCCTTGTCACCGAGCTTGTTGTAGATATCTCCCTCCACATAATAGAGTGAAGCATTGTCCGGCTCGTTTTCCTTTGCCTTGTCGAGGAGCACGAAAAGCTGCTCAGGGTTGTCCCCGCTCTGGATGTAATAGTTGATAAGTCCGATAAGGATGCTCTGGCTCTCAGGGAATTTGGTAAAGCCTTCCTCATAAACGGTCTTCGCAGTGAGGGTGTCCTTGAGATTCAGGCATGCATTTGCAAGTTTCGCATAAGTCTCACCGTCAGTATAGTAAGAGATGTCGAGGGCCTTCTTCAAGAATTTTGCGACCCTCTCATAATCCCCGTAAAGCTCTGCAGTGAAACCTGCATTGTAGATGGCAAGGGAATCGATCTTGTCGTTAGGTTCAGTTGCAGCAGCATCTGCGGCGGCTTCGAACTTCTGGCTTGCAGCCTCATAGTTGCCGAGCTGGTACTGCGTATATGCATCCACCTGGTAAGCCTGGTTGATATTCTGGAGACCTGCAACGATATCCTTTGTCTTCTGGCCTTTTGCGTCGACTTCATATGCCTTCTTGTATGCATCGAGAGCCTGTGCAAGGGCATCGTCATAGACCGGCTTTGTCACCTCGACGAATGCGAGTTTCCCGTCAGGTGAGAAATAGTAGTTCCTTGTCTCATAAACTTGCTTGGTGTACTGGGTCCCGAGAAGGTTCACATTCTCTGTAGAGGATGGCTTGTCAGTGCCGGTGATGAGCTGGAGCTCCTGCATTGTAGCCCCTACCCAACCCTGGCCTGCAGGTGCATTGTATGCGTCCATGTACGCATTGCCAAGCTTGATCCATGTTGCTGGTTTGACTGCTTTCTTTGGGTTGGCAGTCGCCTCGGCGGCAGACTCCACAGCCTTCTTTGCATCAGCTGGAGACTTTACCTGTGCATCAGCGATCTGTACAGAAATCAGGACTGCCAATGCGATCAAAATTCTTTTCATAGTTATGACAAATTTATTATTAGTTATTTAATCATTCTTCCGATATGCTGTCCTGGTCTGAAGATGCCGCCGGCTCCTGCTCCTCGTCATTCTTGCTGACCGCAGATACAGCAGCGATGGAATCGCCTTCCTTTATATTGATCAGACGCACGCCCTGGGTAGCCCTTCCTGCCACGCGGATGTCGGAAACAGCCATCCTGATGGTGAGGCCTGAACGGTTGATAATCATCAGGTCGTCCTCGTCGGTGACATTCTTGATGGCCACGAGATCTCCAGTCTTGTCCGTGATGTTCAAGGTCTTGACACCCTTGCTGCCACGGCTCGTGATCCTGTATTCATCGATATCGGACCTCTTGCCATAGCCATGCTCACTGACCACGAGAATCGTGTATGAAGCGGCATCTTCTGCTGAAGGGTCGTAACATACCATTCCTATCACCTCGTCATCGTCCTCAATGTTGATGCCCCTTACTCCGGAAGCAGTACGACCGAGCGGCCTTGCATCGGTCTCCTCGAAACGGCAGCATCTTCCCTTGCGTCCCGCCAGCATTATATGGCAGCTTCCGTTGGTCATTGCAGCCTCAAGGAGCTCGTCCCCTTCACGGACAGTGATGGCATTGACGCCATTGGCCCTTGGTCTTGAATATGCTTCGAGAGAGGTCTTCTTGATCACTCCCCTCTTGGTTGCAAGGACGATATAGTTGTTGTTGATGTAGTCCTCGTCCTTGAGATTGCCTACATTTATATATGCCTTGATCTTGTCGTCAGGCTCTATGTTCAGCACATTCTGGAGAGCCCTTCCCTTGGATGCCCTTGAACCTTCAGGGATTTCGTAGACTTTCAGCCAGTAGCACCTTCCCTTCTGGGTGAACAGGAGCATCGTGCTGTGCATGTTGGCCACATAGATATGCTCGATGAAGTCGTCATCCCTCGTCGCGCTGCCTTTCATCCCGACTCCTCCCCTGTTCTGGGTGCGGTATTCGGTGAGCGAAGTGCGCTTGATATAGCCGAAATGCGAGATGGTAATCACCACATCTTCGTTAGGGTAGAAATCCTCAGGATTGAACTCCTCGGCAGACAGGGCAATCTCCGTCCTCCTTTCGTCCCCGTATTTCTCTTTCAGCTCCATCGTCTCGTTCTTGACGATCTCCATCTGCTTGTCGTAGCTTGCAAGCACCTCCTGGCAATAGGAGATGAATTTCATAAGCTCGTCATATTCAGCCTGCAGCTTCTCCCTCTCCAGACCTGTCAGCTGACGGAGCCTCATCTCCACAATGGCTGACGCCTGAGGTTCGGTGAAGTCGAAAGTGGACATGAGCTCGTTCTTTGCATCCTCGACTGTCTTGGATGACCTTATGATATTGATGATCTCGTCAATCACATCCAATGCCTTCAGCAGGCCTTCGAGGATGTGCGCCCTCTTCTGTGCCTTGTCAAGGTCAAACTTGGTCCTCCTGACAATGACATCATGCCTGTGCTTGACAAAATATCTGATCAGATCCTTGAGGCTCAGAGTCCTCGGTCTGCCGTCCACAAGCGCCACATTGTTCACGGAGAAGCTGGACTGCAGCGGAGAATATTTGAACAGGTTGTTCAGGACCACATTGGAGTTGGCTCCCATCTTGAGCTTGATGACAACCCTGACGCCCTGCATGTTGGATTCGTCATTGACATAGGCTATACCCTCTATCTTCTTGCTCTCCACCAGGTCTGCGATCTTCTCTATCATCTCCCTCTTGTTCACCATGTAAGGGATCTCCGTCACCACGATGGTCTCCCTGCCGGAATCGCTGACCTCGATATCTGTCTTGGACCTGATGACAATCCTTCCGCGGCCTGTCTCGAACGCATCGTGGATGCCCTGCCTGCCCTGGATAATGCCCCCGGTCGGGAAGTCAGGACCTTTTATATAATGCATCAGCTCATCTGTAGTGATCTCGGGATTGTCGATATAGGCGCAGATCGCATCGCAGCATTCGGAAAGATTGTGAGGGGCCATATTGGTAGCCATTCCCACGGCGATGCCTGATGCTCCGTTGAGAAGCAGAAGCGGCACCTTGGTCGGCAGCACAGTCGGCTCCTGAAGGCTGTCATCGAAATTATTCTGGAAATCCACCGTGTCCTTGTCAAGGTCGGCAAGCACTTCTTCCGCCACCTTCTCCAGCTTTGCCTCGGTATAACGCATCGCAGCCACAGGGTCGCCGTCCATGGAACCGAAGTTACCCTGCCCCTTGACGAGCGGATATCTCAGACTCCACCACTGGGCCATCCTCGCCATTGCGTCATACACGCTTGAATCTCCGTGAGGATGGAACTTACCCAAAACTTCTCCCACTATCCTGGCTGACTTCTTGGTCTGTCCGGAATAGCTCAGCCCGAGCCCGTCCATACCGAAAAGCACCCTTCTCTGTACAGGCTTCATACCGTCACGCACATCCGGGAGCGCTCTCGAAACGATAACCGACATCGAATAGTCGATGTAAGCGCTTCTCATCTGCTGGTCAATATTGACCTGCTCGATCCTGCCTGTCATTTCCTCATTCTCCATATCCATATTTTAGATTTCTCTTCGATTATTTTAATCCACACATAGTGTGCAAAGATAGGAAAAAAATTCGTAATTTAGCGCGTTATTTGGTGCAATATGGAGATAAAAATTTCAGAAGAACTCAACGCCATAATCAACTACTCAAGGCAGGAAGCCTTGCGTACAGGAAGCTACGGGATTGCTCCCGACCACCTGTTCCTCGGGATACTCCGGCACGAATCCAATACGGCATGCGACACTCTCAAGGCTCTTGAGACAGACATAACGGAATTCAAGCAGTTCATCGACAGCAGGATATTCACCAACGAGCACATCCCGTATTCGGAATCGGACCGCATCACATTCTCCAGGGGGGCCCAGAATGTTCTGAGCATAACCATCCTGGAAGCATCCCGTTCAGGCAGCAGGACTGCCTCGTCGCAGCATCTTCTGCTGGCGCTGGCACGCAATACAGGCGGATACGGGGTCACATACCTCAGGGATATAGGCATCGACTACGGCAGGATAGCGAACTATCTGGAAAGGACCGGGCAGCTCATGTATGACGAGCACGAGAACGAGAGGGAGATGCAGGAAGAGGAAATGGAAGACAATGTGCGTGACGAGGGGAAAGAACAGGCTGAGACATCAGCTCTCGAAGGGTTCGGCTACGACCTGACAAAGGCAGCCGCTGAAGGGAAGCTCGATCCCGTAACCGGGAGGAAAGACGAGATAATGCGTGTAATCCAGATTCTCGGACGCAGGAAGAAGAACAACCCGATGCTTGTAGGCGACCCGGGAGCAGGCAAATCTGCCATAGTGGAGGGCATTGCGGCGAAAATCGCTTCAGGAGATGTCCCTGACATACTGAAGGACAAGAAGATTATCTCCTTAGACATAGCTTCCGTAGTGGCAGGGACGAAATTCCGTGGGGATTTCGAGAAAAGGGTAAAGGCAATCATAAGGGAAGTCAGGGAAAACAGGGACATAATCCTGTTCATCGATGAATTCCACACCATGGTGGGAGCAGGAGGGGCTTCAGGCAGCCTCGATGCTGCGAACATGCTCAAACCTGCGCTTGCAAGAGGTGAAATCCAGTGCATAGGAGCCACCACGGTGGACGAATTCACTAAAATAGTGGAGAAGGATGGGGCCTTGGACAGGCGGTTCCAGAAAGTGAGCATAAACCCTACGGATCTGGGCCACACTGTTTCCATCCTGAAGAATCTCAGGAAGAATTACGAAGAATACCATTCCGTGGCCTACTCGGACGAAGCACTGGAAGCCTGCGCAAGGCTCTCTGACCGATATATCCCGGACAGATGCCTGCCAGACAAGGCAATAGACGCCATGGACGAAGCGGGCTCGATGGTACACCTCAGGCATTCCAGGAAGAAAGGGATAGCCCAAGTGACCGCAGACGACATAGCCGAGACTGTCTCCAGGATGACGGGCATACCGGTAGGACGGCTCGCAGAATCGGAAGGCGAGAAGCTCGCCAGAATGGAGGAGAGGCTGAAGAGCAG